>JAGDCE010000289.1 GCA_017958705.1 Clostridia bacterium | reverse complement strand
TCGTGGGCGCCGACCCCTACGGGCTTTCCCGGCGAAGCCATATCGAGCGTGACGCGGTGCGGCGCACACATCGAGTTTTGCGTCAGCAAAACATATCGAATTTTGCAACAGCAAAATATATCGTCTTCTTGCGGCGGGAGTATAGGGGTTCCCCGTTGCGAACTGGAGAGCAACGGGGGTTCACGTAAGCCCCCGCCCTACGGAGGAGGCGACGAGTCTATTCTCGGTGAAGCCATATCGAGCGCGGCGCAATTCATTAAAATATTTATTTTTATTCTTTCCTCTTTATATCCCCGGCGGCGGAGGGCTCTATATATAAATATCTAGTAAATATAGTAAAATTTAATATAATAGTACTTGAAAAAAAATGCGTTTTGTGGTATAATGCAGTTGTGGAAATATTCGGCAGCTGAAACGCGGAATCTGATGAAAGGAAACTTAATGCAGTCATACAAATTTATCTGGGATTCGATCTTAACGAATATGAGAGGCACGTATTCGGATCTTAGGATCAACGCCTATTTTCGCGACATCGAGATCGTGGAGATAGAGCCTCAGTACATCCTTCTGCTGACGGAAACGGCGAAAACACTTGAATTCGTCAGAAGTCAGCAGTCGGTCCTCGAACGTCTCGTGCACGACGCGCTCGGAGAGTTCAAAGTCGTTTACGTCTACTGCAAGGAGACGGACGGCAACAGACTCGACCGCGTGCGCGCCGCGATAAAGCACGATCTGGAATTTCCGGAACCCGGCAAGATGCCGTACGATCTTCCCGACGAGCCGGAAAAACCGAAAACAAATTCAATAACGCCGCCCAAAAAGTCTTATACTTTTGAAAACTACGTTGTCGGCAACTCGAACCAGTTCGTTTATTCCGCCTGTTACGCCGTTGCGGAGAACCCGTCTTCGATGTGGAACCCTCTGCTGATTTACGGTCCGTCGGGACTCGGCAAGACCCATCTTCTTTACGCCACGACGAAGAAGATCTCCGAGCTTTATCCCGAGAAAAAGATCATATATATAACGGGCGAACAGTTTGTCAAAGATATGGTCGAACACCTCCGCAAGCGCGACAACAACGGACTCGGCTTCGGGCCGTTCCGTGAAAAATACAGAAAATGCGACGTGCTCCTGATCGACGACATACAGTTCATCGCCGGCAAGAGCGCGGTGCAGGAGGAATTCTTCCATACCTTCAATACTTTATACGACAGTCAGAAGCAGATAATCATCACCAGCGACCGCCCGCTGCGTGAGATAAAACAGCTTGACGAGAGACTTCAGTACAGGTTCGAGATGGGCCTTACCGCGGATATCCAGCCGCCGGACTACGAGCTGCGCGCGGCCATAATCAAGAACAAAGCCGAGGCGCTTCATCTGTCCCTCTCCGAGTCGTCGGTGGTATACCTCGCGGAACACCTGACGAAGAACATCAGACAGATAGAAGGCGCGCTCACGAAGATATACGCAAAAAAATACCTCTACGGCCTGTCGGTCACGGATGAAATGGTCATCGAGTCCGTCGCCGACCTTACGACCGTCGAAGTGTCGCCGAAAGACCTTGTGGAGAAGATATTCACCATCGTATCCACAAAGTACGGCACAAGCAAAGACGAGATCTGCAGCAAGACGAAAAAGCGCGAGATAGTCGAAGCCCGCCACGTCTGCGCGTATCTCATCAGAACGATGACGAACTACTCGCAGAACCAGATCGGCGCGCTGCTTGGAAGAGATCACACCACGATCATAAATTCGATCGAGGTCTGCAAAAAGCAGATACTCAACGATCCGTCGTTCGAACGAGAGATAAAAGAGCTGCAGTCCGAGATAAAAGACGGCTGATTCCACAGCCTGTGGATAAAAACCGCGGCTCTTGCATGTGGATTTCCGTCTCACGGTGCACAGTATTGTGAATATCACGGTGAATTTCCGGTAAAGCTCCGGTGCAATTCAAAAAACGCGTTTCAGACCCGAGTAAAAACGCCGGATCTACCCACATTTCCGTGATCTTCATATACAGAAAACCGGCACGTTATTCAACATGACCCCGGCACGGGATCTTCCTTTATCCGTAAAGGTTTCCCGGATCTGTCCACCGTATCCACCGCCCCTACTTCTATTACTGCTATTCCAACTAACGTATCGTATTACGCGCCTGCGGCGCAGAGAAAAAAACCGCAGAGTGAAAAAAACGCCTGTGCAATTCTATTGTTGAAAGGAATTTTGATAAAATGAAAGTCGTATTTGACAAGGCTGAGCTTCTGGCAGCCATAACGCCCGCGATGGGCGCGATCTCATCGAGACGCGACAACCCGATCCTCGAGTGCATGAAGATAAACGCGAAGGAAGAGGGCGTCCGCATAACAACGTATGACAACGAAAAAGGTTTTCACGTCGATATGGACGCGAACGTCATCGAGGAAGGCTGCTGTCTTATAAACGCGCAGAGATTTTTCGGCATGGTAAAGAACATGCCCGGCGACATCACGCTCGAATGCGGTAAAAACATGATAGCGACGCTGTCAAGCGAGCGGTCACAGTACGAGATACAGTATCAGGATCCGAAGCTTTATCCGAATCTTACCGAGATAAGCGGCCGTCAGAGCTTCACGCTGCTTCAGAGCCAGCTCCGCGACGTCATCACACAGACGATGTTCGCGATCGCCGAGAACAACGACAGGCTGCAGCTTAACGGCGCGTATTTCACGGTAGACAACGGTTATATCCACGTCGTTGCGCTCGACGGGCTGAGATTCGCCGAGAGGATGATACGTGACGAGAATATCATAAAAACCAATATAGAAGTGGCGGCGGACACGGAAGTCCAGTTCATCATCCCGAAAAAGTCGCTCATCGAGGTCATAAAGCTGCTTGAAGACCCGGACGAGAAGATCACGGTCGTAAAGGCGAGAAGACACGTAACGTTCAAAGTAAAGAACGTAACGTTCCACACCGCGCTGATAGACGGCGATTACATCCAGTACAGGCGCTTCATCCCGAAGAACGAGACGACGACGGCGATAGTGAACACCGCGCAGCTTCGCGACAGTCTCGAACGCGCGCTGTTCATTACCGAGTATAAGGAAGCCGGCAGGCTGAAAGCCCCGGTAAAGCTTAATTTCTACGACGGACTGTTGAACGTCTCCTCGGTCTCCTCCTCGAACAGGATGAGCGACGACATAGCCGCCGTGAAGACCGGCGAGGACCTTGAGATCGGCTTCAACTGCCGAATGCTGCTCGACACGTTCCGCGTGCTCGAGAGCGAGAAGATCAAACTGAAGCTTACGACGCCGCTTTCCGCGATGGCGATGGTGCCGGTGGATGACGACGACGATTCATTCCTTTATTTCACGTTCCCGACGAGGATCGCGGAGGGTTATTGAGAATTGAAGCTTGACGGCTGCGGCATCAGGAACCTGCGCAATATCCGCGATATGAACGTCCGGTTCACGGACGGGCTTAACCTTATCCGCGGAAACAACGCGCAGGGAAAGACGACGGTCCTCGAGGCGATATATCTTTTCGCCCGCGGAAGATCTTTCCGCACGAACAAAGAGGCGGAATTCATCTCCTTCGACAGTCAGACCGCCGATATCGAAATCGAATACGAGGACAGCGTCAGAAAAAACAGGATGTCCGCGCATTACAGCAAGAGCGAGAACAGAAAGCTGTTCAAAAACGGCGTGCAGATAAACCGGACGTCGGAATTCATCGGAAATTTCCGCGCGGTGCTGTTCACTCCGGATCATCTCTCGCTGATAAAGAACGCCGGCGCCGACAGACGGCTGTTTCTTGACGTCGCGCTGTGCCAGATAACGCCGTCTTACATCGCCCGCGTGAAGACGTACAACAACCTGCTCACGCAGAGAAACGCGCTCCTGAAGGAAAGAGGAGCCGAGGACGGGCAGTATCAGCTGCTGTTTGAGACGATAGCCGAGCAGATGGCGCCCGCCGCGGCGGCGATAACAGTGATGCGCAGCGAATACTGCCGGATGCTCGACGGCCGCGTCAGGGATTATTTCGATCAGATGACGGGCGGATCGGAGAAGATAAGCACGGCGTACGAAAGCTGCGTGTCGGACGACAGGGAGCTTTTGTCCGATTCGGAGGCTGTCAGACAGCTTTACGTGCGGAAATTCACCGAGAACATACAGCGCGAGATATTCATGAAAACGTCGCTGTACGGCCCTCAGAAGGACGATATCAATATTGAACTTAACGGGTATCCATCGCGCCGCTACTGCTCGCAGGGACAGCAGAGGAGCCTCGCGATAGCGCTGAAGCTCGCGGAGGGGGATATTTCAAACGAGCGGACCGGAGAATACCCGGTATATCTGCTCGACGATATCTCGGGCGAGCTCGACCAGCGCCGCAACAGCTTCTTCATGTCGCAGCTGGGACAGAGACAGATAATCGTCACGTCCTGCAATATGAAGAACAGCAAAAAAATAAACAACGTCATAACGATAAAAAACGGGGAGGTCGTCAGCTGATGTATCTGCACGCGGGACGCGATACCGTGATACGCGAAAAAAAGATAGTCGCCGTGTTCGACCTCGACTGGGCTTCACAGAACAAAGACACGCTCGAATTTCTCCGCCGCGCGGAGAAGGAGGGCAGGATAATAAACGTGACGGACGAACTGCCGAAGGCGTTCATCCTCACGGACGACGGAAAAATCTATTTTACTCAGCTGTCGTCGCAGACGCTGATGGGCAGAATCTGAAGAAACGGAACGAAGAAAATGACAGATCAGATCACAAACGAGTACAACGAAGAACAGATACAGGTGCTGAAAGGCCTTGAAGCCGTGCGCGTGCGCCCCGGTATGTATATCGGCACGACGTCGGTAAACGGCCTGCATCATCTTGTCAACGAGATCGTGGACAACTCGATCGACGAAGCGATGGCGGGATACTGCGACACCGTGGAGGTCACGATAAACAAGGACGGATCGTGCTCCGTGCGCGACAACGGCCGCGGCATACCGTCCGGCATCAACGCCGACACCGGCCGCCCGACGCTCGAGGTCGTATTCACGGTGCTTCACGCCGGCGGTAAATTCGGCGGCGGCGGATACAAGATATCCGGCGGTCTGCACGGCGTCGGCGCGTCGGTCGTCAACGCCCTGTCCGAGTGGATGGAGGTCGAAAACTGCCACGGCGGGGTCAGGAGCACCGAGCGTTTCGAGCGCGGCGAGGTCGCGCGTCCGTTCAGAGTCGAGGGAGAATGCGGCGACAGACACGGTCTGTTCGTCACGTTCATGCCGGACGCGACGATCTTCGAGGAAGTCAACTTCGATTACGAAAAGATACTGAAGCGCATGCGCGAGCAGGCGTTTCTGAACGCCGGAATTAAGATAATCGTGACGGATCTGCGCCCCGCGGAGCCGCTTTCGGAGACTCTGCACTATGAGGGCGGTCTGCGCTCGTACGTCGAGTACATCAACAGCCGTAAGCACTGCGACATGCTCCACGATGATATTATATATATCAAGGGCCAGAAGGGCGATATGACCGCCGAGATCGCGATGCAGTACAACACCGCGTACGACGAGACGATCATAAGCTTTGCGAACAACATGGCGACGATAGACGGCGGCATGCACGAAACAGGCTTCAAAACGGCTCTGACGAAGGCTGCGACGGCGTACGCGAAGAAGATAAAGGTACTGAAGGACACCGACAAGGACGTTTTCGACGGCGCCGACGTGCGCTCAGGTCTTACCGCGGTCATCTCGGTAAAGCTGCCCGACGCGCAGTTCGAGAGCCAGACGAAGGCAAAGCTCGGAAACAGCGAGGTCCGCACGTTCGTCAACAATATAGTGCTGAACAAGCTCGAGGAATTCTTCGAGGAAAACCCCGCCACCGCGCGACTCATTATAGATAAGATATATGAGGAGAAATGCGCGCAGGAGAGGGCGAGACAGGCGCGTGACGAGAGCAGGAACAGAAAAGGCGCGCTCGAGAGCTTTTCGCTGCCGGGCAAGCTCGCCGACTGTCACGAGCGGTCCGTCGATCTGACGGAGCTGTTCATAGTGGAGGGCGACTCCGCGGGCGGCTCCGCGAAGGACGGCAGGAACAGCCGCTTCCAGGCGATACTGCCGCTGCGCGGGAAGATCCTGAACGTCGAGAAATCGAGACTCGACAAGGTCTACGCCAACCAGTCCGTGCTGCCGATAATCCAGGCGCTCGGCTGCGGCATAGGCCCCGATTTCGACATAAACCGGCTCAGATACGGAAAGATAATAATAATGGCCGATGCCGACGTCGACGGCTCGCATATAAGGATACTGCTTCTGACGTTCTTCTACCGCTTCATGCGCGGACTGATCGAGGGCGGCCACGTCTATTCCGCGATGCCGCCGCTGTATAAGATAGTCAAAGGCAAAAACACGTATTATGCGTATAACGACGCGGACAGAGACAGGATAATCGAGGAGATCGGCGGCGCCGGACGCGTCGACAGATACAAAGGTCTCGGCGAAATGAGCAAGGACCAGCTCTGGGAGACGACTATGGACCCCGAACGCCGCACGATAATAAGGATGACGATAGAAGACGCCATGCAGTGCGACGAGATCTTCTCGGCCCTCATGGGCGATAAAGTCGACCCGAGACGCGAGTTCATCGAGCAGAACGCAAAGTTCGTGGAGAATATCGACGTCTGATAACACCTTCCCCTGTTGGGGAAGGGGGACCACGAAGTGGTGGATGAGGCGCTTAACACCTTCCCCTGTTGGGGAAGGGGGACCGCTTGCGGTGGATGAGGCGAACAAAATCTGCACCCAATATAAAAAATGTCTTACAACTACAACAAATCCCTCGTCAAAAATTCTCAGGATCTGAGAAAAAACATGACGCAGGAAGAAAAGAAGTTATGGTATCAGTTTCTGAAGCGATTGCCGTATACGGTAAACAGACAGAAAGTCATCGGAAACTTTATAGTCGATTTTTACGTCGCTGAAAAAAGAACGGTCATAGAGATCGACGGTGTACAGCATAAAATGCCGGAAAATGAAGAAAAAGACAGAGAAAGAGACGCGGAGCTCAATAAGCTTGATATAAGAGTACTGCGTTATCCGAATAAAGCTGTCAATACGGCTTTCATCACAGTCTGCGAAGATATTTTGATGAAATTCGGGTTGACGGTCAACGATTTAAAGCCGATAAAGCGGTGAGGGCTTAGGTGATGCGAGCGGAGCCGGTGTTCGCCTCATCCACCGCAAGCCGCGAACCCCCAAAAACTCGTTCCTCGTTTTCGGGGAACCCCGGCGCGGTCCCCCTTCCCCAACGGGGGAAGGTAAAGTAAGGAGTCGCTTCGCGACGAATTTGGGGGTCGCCCACCCCCTCAAATCCCCCATACCCCCCTTTCCCCTCCCGTCATTCTACGAATGAGGGGGCTGCGACC
>JAGDCE010000288.1 GCA_017958705.1 Clostridia bacterium | reverse complement strand
GGCGTCGTCTCGATACTTTCCGTGATCTGGGCGATCGGAGCCGCGCTCATGCTTGCATACGCGGCGTTTTCGTACCTTGCGCTGTGGTACCGCGTGCGCGAATCAATAAAAGAAAACGGCGTCTATATCTGCGATAATATCGGCTCGCCGTTCGTTTTCGGCATAATAAGGCCGCGCATATATATCCCGTCCGGCATGGACGAAAAAAATCTCGCTTATGTGCTCGCCCACGAAAAAGCGCATATAAAACGGCTCGACCCCGTGTGGAGACTGTTGGGATTTATTCTGCTTTCGGTCTACTGGTTCGCGCCGCTGGCGTGGATCGCGTATGTATTGTTCTGCCGCGATATCGAGCTCGCGTGCGACGAAAGAGTCATCCGCACGCTCGACCCCGTGCAAAGGGCGGGATATTCCGAAGCGCTGCTCGAGCTGACTCAGCCGCACCGCACCATATCCGCCTGTCCCGTCGCCTTCGGCGAGACCGGGGTAAAGGCAAGGATCAAAAAAGTGTTCGGGTATAAAAAGCCCACGGTGTTCATCATCGCCGCCGCGCTCATCCTCTGCACCGTCCTCGGCGCCTGCCTCATGACCGATCCCAAAGACGCCGAAGAACCGGAATATACCAAAGAGATCGATATGTATATGCACAGCGACTATTATATCGAATTCCGGATCCCCGAGGATACCGCGAATATTTACACGATCGCGGTGAAGGACGGCGTCATATCGTACCGCAGGATTTACGAAACGGCGGGTTTGAGGAAAACCGAAGATCGCGTGCTTATAGAAAAAGACGGCGTGTTATCTCTGCTCTTTACTGACGACAGGGCGTATCTGAATCCGACCGACGACTTTTCAGAAGTGCTGTCGTCCGCGCGCCGCGGCGGGACTAAAAAGCTCGTTTCGCACACGCAGGACGGCGACACCGAAACGTTCACGTTCGAAAAAGACGGCAATACTCTGGCGTTCATATACGAAAAAGGCGAACTCAAGCGTATGGCGTACGGCGATGCGGGCGAAAACGGCGCGCTGACCGAACGCGAGATACTTCTGTTTACAGATAAAATACCGGACGATATCCTGTTCGCCGTGCCGGACGATTATACTTACGCGGCGGCGGACACTCCCGAAGACGCTTACGGAAGTACCGTCGAATACTGTAACCATTACGCGGAATACGATATCAAGGACTTCGATATCGCGGCGTATCTGGAAGAACTGAATAATAATGGCTTCACGGCGACGCTTACCGAAAGCGCGGATTCGTGTTACGCTTATATCAACTTCGGCAAAGACGTCGTGTTGGTCGAACGTTTTGAAAACGCCGGAAAAGCGGCTCAGGCGTACCGTGATTATTTACGCGGCGTGTTCTCCGACGGATCGCATATCTCCACAATGGCGTTCGACGACCCGCCTTTCAGATCGGCTTTCAGAGTCAACGAATACCTGTTTGATGTCTTTCATAATTTCTACTACGACACGTCTACGTCGTTCGTGGCGAAAATGATCGGGCTGCTCGGGATAAACGTCCCGGTCTATTCCGGGCCTGAAAACCGCATTATCAAGCATATCGGCCGCGCTCTTGACGAAAACTTTGCGGTGATCCTCGCCGAAACCGGCTATACCGTGGTCGAACAGGATGAAGGCGCTCTGTCTTCGCTCGGCGGCAGGACCTGGCTCGTCATCGCTCCGGACGGCAGTGCGGCGACCGTGGTCCGCTGTGAAAGCAAATACGACGCGGAGGTGCTGGTGTACGCGCACAGAACTACGATCGAAAGCGGAAAGATCCCCGTCACGGTCGCGGTCCTCGACGGCGGCTGCGTCGTGTTCGTACATCACGCCGCGGCAGACGCATTCATTTCTCTGATCACCGGTGTAAAAACTCCGGATATTCCCGAACACACGGATGACGGATTCTTTAATTTTACTCTGCTTGAAGACGGCACTTATGAAATAACGGCAAAGAACACCGAAAGCATACCTTCAGAAGTCGTGATACCTTCCAAACATGACGGTAAGAACGTCACGAGCATAGGACGGGAAGCGTTCTTCAACTGCAGCGGCATTGTCAGCGTGACTATCCCCGAAAGCGTCACTGATATTGGCGAGCGGGCGTTCCGCAAATGCAGCG
>JAGDCE010000287.1 GCA_017958705.1 Clostridia bacterium | reverse complement strand
GGTCGACAGCTTGTCTATCTTGACTTTGTTTTTCTCGTACGCCGGCGTGCTGTATTTGAACGTGCGTACGAGGATGAATATGATAGTCGCGCCGAGGCAAACGCCGAGATCGCACAGAAGCAGCGCTATCGGGAACGGATAGCTGAGGCCACTCGAGATCTGAATGAATTCGGCTGGTATGAACACGACGATCATCTGCAGTGCCTCGACGAGCGAGACGGCTAAAAATCCGAGCACGCCTTTCGAGCGCAGCAGTTCCCTTGCGCCTTCAACGTCGTTGTTTATCTCGAATTTAACGAACGGTACGAGTATTGATTTAAGGAAAAACGCGAAAAGCGCAATTACAGCGATGACTGAAATTATGACTATCGCTTTTTCGACTCTTTTTTTCATAAAGTCTCCGGATGTTTATTTGTTGAGATTATTGTAATAGATCACTTCGTCGGGCATCCTGTATCCGAGCTCCTCGCGTGCGATCTTGATGATATATTCTTCGTTATATTCCGCGTTGACTTCGTCGCGCAGTTTTTCAAGCTCGAGCTGTGCCTGCTCCACATCCGCTTTGAGCTTGTCCCGCTTCTTCGTCAGTTCGTTGTATTTAAGGCTGAGTGACAGCACCGTCACTACTACGACCACGGAAAGGACCGCAAGACTTATCTTGACGAAAATGCTCATTTCCGATCTCATACCTTTTACCTCCCGTTGTGTTTCATTTTCCTGACCGTCCTTGCGATCAGACGCCGCTCCCTTGCCGCCGATACGAGCGGCGATATCGCGGATATCGCGTGGATACAAATACGGTCCGTGAGTTTTATAAGCGCCGCGCTCACGGCGCAGAACAGTTTTACGGTCAGCCTGCCAGCCGTCAAAAGATACAGCGCCGTGCCCGCCGCCGTGAACAGTATCATGAAATATCTGACTGCTCCTGCGTTGCCGGCGTATATCAGAAGCACGGTCATCACCGTATAAATGGTGGAAAACACGATATCGAGCAGCGCGCGCACAAGCGACCGCATGACTCTGCCGCGTATGAACGGCGAGACGAGCGCTGAAAACAGCCGCGTAACGTCGTATACAATACCGCCGCAGACGCCGACGATCAGCGAATAAAGAACGGTCAACGCCTGTGCCGAGGGCGGCGAATATGTGATATCCATCTATTTTCGCCGGCCGAACAGATTTTTAAATAAGTTGCCTGCTTCTTTTCTTTCTGCCGGGTAAAACACGGCGTCGATTTTGCCGTTTACCGTGACTTTGCCCGCTTCGCGGTCGAAACCGTCGACCGAAAGCCCGCTCCCGCTGATAACGACGCGTCCGAGCGCGGTGGAAAACAGCGCTTCCGTGCTGTTGAAGCCGAGTATGCCGGCAACGCCGTCAATGACGGCGCGTTTTCTTGAACTGACCGTTATATCGCTTTGTTCGTTCATGTCATATCTCCTTTTTTATAAAAGATATGACACGGCGCAGAAAGTTATGACTGTATCATCTCATACATCGCGGCAGCATCGGCTTTCGCGACGTTGTCGCGCACGTCGAGAACTTTGAATTTCAGCGTCCTCGTCCCGAAGCAGACTTCGACGATATCGCCGGTCTTGACGTCGTACGACGCCTTTGCAACGCGTCCGTTCACGATCACGTGCTCGCCGTCGCAGGCTTCGTTTGCCACGGTGCGCCGCTTGATTATACGGCTGACTTTAAGAAATTTATCCAATCTCATTTATTTTACCTTCAATGGTTTTATAAAGCGCTTCCTCGGCATTTATGCCGTTTCTGTCGGCGGATGCGCATACGGAAAGCAGAAGCGCGCCGAGCGATTCAAGATCGGCTTCTCTTTCGTATTCCGCGAGCTTCTCCCCGACCGGGTCTTCTATGCCGTGACCGGCTTTTCTCAGCTTCTTCGCTATCTTTTGGCCGCGGTAAAGCGACGGGAGCGCGCGGCTGACGCCCTGCAGCTCGAGTTTTTCGGTGCTCTGCCCTTTCGTCTGCTTTTTAATGTCGTTCCAGTTCGCAAGGACCTGTTCGGAGTTTTTGACGTCGCTGTATCTGCTGTCGTCGCTAAACACGTGCGGATGACGGATTATGAGCTTTTTGCAAAGATCCGTTATCACGTCGCCGATATCGAACTCCCCCGCCTCCTCGCTTATATCGGAGTGGAAAACGACCTGCAGAAGCACGTCGCCGAGCTCCTCGCGCAGGATCACCGGATCGTCGCGGTCGATCCCCTCAACCGCTTCGTACGCTTCTTCGAGAAAGTCGTTTCTGATTGATTTATGCGTCTGCTCGATGTCCCACGGACAGCCGCCGGGAGAGCGCAGGATCCGCATGATCTTTCGCAGATCTTCAAAGTCGTACTTCTCTTTTCTTTCGAATTCTGTCATTTTTTCTTTCCTTTTTGATATGTAACATCTTGTATATACCGGCGTCGCGAAGAAATCCCGACGCATATATTGAAAGCAAATATATTATCGCACCGAAGGCAACCGCGAGCACTGTCGAGATACCGTCGTTTACGCGTACGTGCAAAGCCGAATAAGCGGCTTTAGCCGAGACGCCGCACAGCACCGCGCAGATCGCCGGCTTCAGGGCGAGCGCGGCGACGTTTACGCCGCGGCGTCGGGCGAAAATAAGGTTGAACACCGCCGCGCACAGGTAGCAGGCGCATGCGGCGACGGGCATGCACAGGACGTCAAGCCCCGTGGTTTTGAACAGCAAAACGGCGAATACGACGCGAAGCAAGGCGCCGGCTGACATTCCGATCAGCGCTTTGGACGCTTTTCCCGATGATTGAAGCACCGTGTCCGACGCGGAAAGTATCGCGATGAGAACTACGGCGGGCGACAGCACAGCGAGCATCGGCGCCGAGATGGCGGCAGAGCTTTCGGTGAATATCAGCGCCGGGATCGGGTAGCAGAGGGCAAAAAGTCCCGCGGCGCAGGGTGTGCCGATAAGGAACACCGTGCAGTAAAGGAATCTTTGAAGCGAGCGTATCAACTCTTCTCTGCCTTCGGCAACTGACGCCGTAAGCGCCGGCAGAACCGATGCGCAGACCGGCGTGATAAACGCGGACGGAAGATTGACGAGCGAGGTGCAGACTGTCGTGTAATTACCGTATATCTCCGCTGCTTTTATCTGCGTGTATCCGGCGGAGCCGAGCAGCGACGGAAACATGAAAACGTCCGTCAGCGCCGTGAGATTCATCACCGAGGCCGAAAGCGCTACGGGAAGCGCAATCTTCATAACCGGCACAAGCACGGGTGCCCGGCGTCCGGTCAGTTTCGGCGACCGTACGTAAAAGCATTTGATGATCACACACAAGACGGCCGATAAAAGCGATCCGCAGGTGATGCCGGCGACGGCGCAGGCGGATACGGCGCAGATACCGTACCCGGCGGCTGACGCGAGCTTTGCGAAGATCAGCCCGAAAACGAGCTTTCCCGCGGCCTCGGCAAGCTGAGATACCGCCGTTACCCACATGATCCCGTGTCCCTGATAATATCCGCGGACCGCCGCGGAAACGCAGGAAAACAGTACGCACGGCGATATGGCGGCGATGCACAGATATGCGCCGTCAAGCGAAGCGAGGGATGCGAAACGTCGGCAGAACAGGAGCATCAATGCCGAAAACACTGCGCCGACAAAAGAAAACGCTGAAAGCGAGACTCTGTAGATCATCCCGCAAAGACCGTATCGCTTCTCCGCTCTCGCACGGGCCACGCAGACGGAAACAGCGATCGGAAGGCCGGCAGTGGACAACACGTAAAACCAGGCGTAAACGTTGTAAGCCGCGCTGAAATAGCCCATCCCGGCATCCGTCAGTATCCTTTGAAGCGGGATCTTGTATATCATCCCCATAAGTTTTACCGCGGCGTTCGCGGCAAACAGTGCCGCGGCGCCGGATATGATGCCGCTTTTCTTGCGCATTATCCTCACCTCCTCCGGATAATTCTATTCGGAGAAGACGGTTTATATTATTCGGTTATTTTAAAAAATTCGCGTGCTTTTTCTTCAAGCTTTTGATGCTCCGCCTCGCGGTCCTGAGCCAGATACTCGTACGGATATTTGGGATTGAAAACGCGCTCGATCCGCTTGCCGGACTGCCC
>JAGDCE010000286.1 GCA_017958705.1 Clostridia bacterium | reverse complement strand
GGCTTTCAGATGTTCTTTGTTTTCGGCAAGCCACGCCCGATCGACGCCGCCCTTGTGATAAAGATACCATATCGCCGTCATTATGGAGGCGTGACCGTCGTTCTCGTTGCCTTCGTTGAACGTGTCGTTCTCGTTCTGCGCCGTGAGGTTGGCGACGCGCTTCCAGTGCGGGATCTTAAAGCGCAGAGAGGGGTAGTACAGCATTTCGTGCAGTTTTTCCACGGCTTTGCGTACGCGGTCGAAATAGCCGGCGTTCGTTACCTCTATGAGCATCCTGCCCGTGTCGCGCGTCCAGACGTGCGCGCCGTACGACGCGGAATAATTGAACGAGCCGAAACCGATATAGCAGCCGAAATTCGCGGTACCCGCGGTCGAGGTATGCGGCATGCCGTCGTCCGTTATCTTGCCGTAAGCCATGTCAGTGATGTTCTTACGGTAAACGTTTGTCAGGATATCGACGCCGTCCTTGTTGTAAAATCTTATGTCCGGCGCGTCGAAACCTTTGATCTCAAGCGGTTCGACCGTGCGCGGTATTTCGTCGATATATTGATACAATCTGTGTTTCAGCGCGTTAAGCGGTTTGTACCAGCTTTTGCTCAGAAAGTAATCGAGATCAGCGGATCTTAGCCCTGATTCGTCCTCGCAGTCGGACGTCAGTCCCGTCACCGCGGAAAAGCAAAGGTCTGCGCGTTTGCCCTCCTCTTTGTGCCATTCGATGCTGACGATCTGTTTGTCGCGGCGGGGCTTGTAGCAGAATATCCATTTGCTCGCCTTTTCCGCCTCGTCCGAGACGTTCTCGTTCAGTATCAGCGCCCCGTCAAGGAGTTTTTTCGCCTCTTTGTCCGATCTGAACGGCTCGTCGTACGGCGCTTCAAAGCTCATCAGATTTCCCTCGTTCGGCTTCGGCTTGAAGAAAAGATTGTAGTTGAAGGCGTTGACGCCGAAAATGACGGAGACGAGCTCCATCGTCATGTCGGAAAAGACGATCCGGAAATGACCGATCCGGTCACCGAAGAAAAGCCGCGTCGTCTGGTCGTATAAGACCTCTTGCTGTCCCCACCATTCGCTGCATTGCCAGCTGTCCGTGGACATACCGAGAAAATACAGCGAGGTGAAGCTGCCGGACAGACTGACAGAGCCGTCTGCTATCTTTTCGATCCTGCCGTCCTTTTCATATACGCGGAACGGAATGCCGAGAAGGGTCAGATCCTTGTTCGCATTTTTGTTTTCTGCAAATTTATACATAAAGACCTCCGTCAACTTATTTCAAATGAGCCGTACGGCAGCTCCGCTTTTATCCACGACATACCGCCGTGCGTTTCGGTCTCTCCCGGTACTTCAGTTCCGTTTACGACGAGCTTTCCGCCGTCCGTGAACGGACCGGCGCGGAACGATATCTTATCGACCCCGCGCATACCGGAAACATGCAGATCTATCTTCTGTATACCGTCGCGCGGGTATGATGTTGACATCCACAGAGTTCCGCCCGCGGCGCTCATACCGTTTACGTCGACGGACCAGCCCTTCGGCAGACGCGGGAAGATCTGAAGAGTGCCGGGCGCCGCGTCGGATACGCCGCAGACGATCTGGTAGGCCTTCAGCGCCTCGGCAAGCTGTACGAGATTGCCGAGATCCCCCTGTCGGCGAAGCGCACCGGTGCGCTGTGAATACGAAAACCCCTCGGAGACCTTGTACGGCTCCGGCAAACGCGGCGCGTAGCTCATACGCGTCAGGCGGCGGACAAGTCTGTCCGCTTCGTCCGACCGGTCGAGCAGAAGAGCGTTCTGAGTTATCATTGACGTGTTGTAGCCGAGGCCGCCGCTGCCGTCGTATTTGAGCGAAAGCGTCTTTTCGGCGTCCGCGTCAAAAGAGTTGCGGGACAGTTTTACAAGCTCCTCCGGGAAAAGCGACGGGTCGAATCCGAACATATCGGAGCAGAACGTGACCGCGCTGTCGTGGAAGAAACCGTATTTCTTCTTTATCCAGTTTTGACCGTCGGACAGGCGGGAAAGTATCGCCGCATAAAGTCCGTCCGCGTATTTTTTCCATTTTACGGCGTCGTCGCACCTTCCTGCATCTGCGGCGATCCGTGCGTAACCCGAAAGACCGAGATAACAAGCAAGGTTGCAGTAAAGCGTGTGATCGTTCATGCCCGCCTCGGATTCGGCGTAGAGAAGTCCGTCCTTTGAAAACGACAGCTCCGGATTGTCAAGACACCAGATGATCCATTCCGCCGCCTCAACTAACTCTTCATAATGCGCGTCAGCCCAGGCTTCCGGATCGGCGTGTCTTTTGTAAACGTTACAGTTGGCCATCATCATAAGGCCGTGACCGTCCGTCTCGTGGTTGCCGAGATTTTTGTGATCTTTGCCGAATTTTTCCTCCGTGTATTGCGTAGGCCAGCCTACCCCGGTCAGCACCTCGGAGTAGAGCATCGGCTTGTTTATGACGACGGTGTAGTGTCCGCGCACCTTGTGACCGCAGAACGTCACGTTGTTTTCCGGAAAATACATCATCTGTCTGTTGCCGAATTCAACGCCGCGTTCCGCCGCATCGTTATATCCGCCCGCGGAAAGCGTCATAAGCGCCCTGCCGCCGTCGCGGCTGTACATATCGTTGTAGTATGAATTGAAATCCTCCATCCACGCGCCGAAGCCGTTGTACCACCACGACGGCGCCAGATGATAAGAAGTGTGCAGGAACCCATCGCCGTCGACACGCGTTGAAAGATCCTTCATGTTCTCCGCAAAAACGCCGGTGGCTATTTTTGCGTCGTCGTCGCCCGAGAATTTTACGTACGGCGCGTTTTCGTCAAGCTTGTATTCCGGGACGTCTATAAAATCTTCCTCATACGTGTAAAGAATGCGGCAGAGCGCGTCGAGGCTGTTTCTGACGTGCTCCGGCACGTCGCCCGGTGCGACCGTGTGCATGTTGAAAAACTCCGCGCCACAGCCGTCCGGCAGAGAAGTGTGCACGCCCGTGAAAACCGGCTCGCCGGCTTTGTTTTCCGCCTTTTCAAGCGTTATACGCACGACTTTTTTGTTTTTCGGCTTTACCGCGAAATAACACTTTTCACGGCACTCGTACGCGCCGTAAAGATACAGCGCGTCTTTGAGATACGATACCGCGCGAGCGTCGGCGCCGCCGTTTTTGAACGGCGCGCAGTCGCGTTCCCACATGTTTTTGTACCACATCGTGTAGCCCTGGACGAGCGGATAAACGTCCCTGTCGCCGTCTTCGTAGAATACGGTGATCCTGCCGAGAGTATCGCCGGGAAAACGGGCGTCTGACTCCTCGGAACTGCCCCAGTCCTTACAGCCGTCCGGGATCGAGTGATATCCGCCTTCAAAATAAAGCGTACCGCACGTCTCGCCTATGTCAAGCGTGCCGTTTACAAAAGGTATAAAGCTCATATGTACCTCTCTATTTCAGGAATTTTTTCATATATTCGAGCGCGTTTCTGAGCTCGCTTTGACATTCCGTCCCCTCCCGGTACCAGAACTCGCAGGTGAATATCCTGACGCCGAGACCGTAAAGGAGAGGAACGAGCGTTTCAAAATCCACGCGGCCTTCGCCGTAGCGCATATC
>JAGDCE010000285.1 GCA_017958705.1 Clostridia bacterium | reverse complement strand
CCCAAACCCCCTGTTCCCCTCCCGCAGATCAAAGATCGGAGGGGCAGCGCGGCCGTCCTGTGGGGGTCGGCGTCCTCGACGCCCCGCTTCCAAAAGCCCCAAATGACCGTGGGGGGGAGGCGGGGGTTTGGGGGCGGTAGTGGGGGGCGGGGAGTCCCCAAAAGCGCCGAGGAACGAGGCGCACGGAACGTCCCGGAGGGACTCCGAAACTATTCACTATTCACTGTTCTCTCTTACCTTTTATCTGAAAAAGGCTGCCGCAGCTGCGGCAGCCTGAGTTTTTACTTATCATTTGGAAGTGTATCTGAACTTAAAGCGTCCGCCGGGAGCTGCGTCGCCTTTTGTATAGAAGTCCATGATATCGCCGTCGGCGGAGTTATCCGCCCATTTGAAATCGAGCGTGAACTGACCGTCGCCGATCCCGAGCGCGGAGCGCGGTATCTTTACCGTTAGCACGTTTCCCGCGACGTTGTACTCGACGTCACACACGACCGCCGTTTCAAATCCCTCTCCGGTAAACGATTCGAGCACCGCGGTGTGTTCGTCCTTCGGCGTCGTCTTGTTCAGTACGAAGTCGAACGTTTCCCAGTTCTTCTCCGTATCCGAGACGTCGATATAAAGCCTCATCCAGTTCTCGTCCGTATACGGCGTTATGTCGTCAACGCAGCGGACCATGAAATAGACGTATTCGCCGTCCTGCGCGACCTTCGCGTCGTACAGGTCGTTTCTTCCGCTGTCGTCCTTATATTTGAATCTTGAGTTCGTCGCAGGATCGACGTACCCGAGCGCGGCGCGTTTGCCGGTGTTGCCCTGATACGTATTGTATTCGGGGTATACTTTTGCCCACTGGCCGAAGCCGCCGTAAATATCGACCGTCTTTGCGCCAGACGCTTCGGGCAGGGCGTTGACGCCTTTGTATCTTCTTATGAAGTTGACCATCTGATAATAGTAATGGTCCTTCAGTCTGCCCTTTGACGGCTCTATGTCGCGGCTCGCCTTGTCGCTGAACTGGTCGGCGAACGCGTTGCGGATCGACGGAGTGTTTCCGCCCGCGGGCGGCCAGCTCGACTGCCTTATCGCGACCCATTCGTTCCAGCCCGTTATGAATATGAACTTCGGGTCGACCGTGAGCGCGTATTCGAACTGCTCCTCAAAGTTTGCGCCGTAAAGCTCGGCGTCGGGTCTTTCGTCATAACCCTTTGACGTGTACGTCCTGTCGGTCACGTTGTTGCCGTTCATCGCGGTTATAACGTGACGGACGTAGTCGTGGTTCTGTGCCACGCCGACGGTTATCTCCTCGATCTGTTCGTCCTTCAGCTTCGCTTTATATGTCGCCTGCGGATATACCGACAGCCAGCCCCACTGACCGGAGCCGGACTGTTTCGCGAGATAATCCGGCTGACCCTCTCTCCACGTGAAGAACTTCGTTATATCCTTGTAATTCTCGGCTTTGCGGTCAAGACAGCTTTTGTATGCGATAAGCAGCGGCTTGCCGTCGAGCATCGTCCAGGAATCCGGATAAAATTCCGCCTTGTATATGTTCTCGTACAGCTCGTTGATCTGTTTTCTCGCTCCGTCAGTCGCGCCGAACGGCAGCAAGAACGTGACCGTGGGTGCCTTGACGCCGTCGACTCTCGCCTCGTGGAAGACTTTCATCAGTTTTTTCGCCGTGGTCAGCCACGTAAACGCGCCGTTCGTGTTGTCGCAGATTATGCAGTCGACGCCGGCGTCAGCCAGCATCTCCGCCTGGCGTCTGATGACCCATTCGTCGTTGCCGCTGTAATATCCGTAAATCGGCTCGTTCCAGAAATGATAATGAGCCGTGCTCCAGCGCTTGTCGTTGAAGTTGTTTATGTCGATATCGGGATACTTGTCGAGTATCTCCTGGTTGTTGACCGCGACGTAACCGTCCTCGGCGAACGTCCCGTGCCACGACGAATAGAAAATACCGACGGTCTTGTTCTCGCGCACTCCGCCGACCTCGGCGTTGGTGAGAAGGACTCTGCCGAGCCCGTCAACGCCGACAAGCAGCCCGGGGTCGATCTCCTTGACGGGGACGTTTCCGTCCTCATCCTTTTCGAGCGCGCTTATGTCGAGCGCGGGATCGTACTTTTCATCTTCCGTCGTCACCGGCTCCGTCGCGGACTCATCCGGCACGGTGTCCGTGATCCCGGGCGCCGTCGTGTCCGTCGTCTCCGGCGTCGTTCCGCAGCCGGCCGCGAACGGTATACATATGCATAAAGTGAGCAGGAAAGATATTATACTGAGTTTTTTCATTGCTTTTTCCTTTCGATCGAACTGCGCTTATTCTATCACATAAAATAAATCTTGTCAAGTCTTGACTTTATCATATTTGTCTGTTATCATATGATTATGAAACAGGAAAAGAACCCTTATCCGTATTCGGACAACAACAAAAGATACCTGACCTTCGACTATTTCACGAAGCATACGTACGGCAGAAAATGCGCGAAACTCCCGATCGACCTCGGGCTCGGATGCCCGAACATCGACGGTACGCTCGGGTCCGGCGGCTGTATCTACTGCTCGGGCAGAGGCGCCGGAGATTTCGCCGCACCGCCGACGCTTCCGGTCAGAGATCAGCTTGACACCGCGGCTTCTCTGATCCGCGGCAAATGGGGCGACGTCGGCTATATCCCGTACTTTCAGGCGCATTCGAACACTTACGGCGACCCGCGTTATCTGCGCGAAAAGTATTTCGAGGCGGCGTCGTACCCCGGCGCCGTCGCCGTCAGCATCGCAACGCGGGCGGACTGCCTTTCCGACGCGATCCTGTCGGTGCTCGAAGAGCTGTCCTCCGTAACCGACGTTTACGTCGAGCTCGGACTGCAGACCGCCTCGGACCGGACGGCGGCGCTGATAAACCGCTGCATGACCACCGGCGATTTTTTGCGCGGGTACGAGTCGCTTTCGCGGCTGCCGGTCAGACGGTGCATACACATAATAAACGGTCTGCCCGGTGAGGACGCGGATCAGATGTTGTCGACCGCGCGCTTCTGCGCGTCGCTGAATCCGGATATGATGAAGATACACATGCTTTATATAATCGAGGGCACCGCCGCTGCGGAAATGTACCGCGCCGGGAAGATCAGCCTCCCCGACCGCGGCGAATACGTCCGCATAACGGCGTCTCAGCTGACGCTTCTGCCGCCGGAGACGGTTATAGGCAGGCTGACCGGCGACGCACCGGGCGACTCGCTTATAGCGCCGGAGTGGATCCGCAAAAAAGTGTGCGTGCTGAACGAAATAGACAAATACATGTACGAAAACAGGCTCTGGCAGGGAAAGGAATACAGATGAAAAAACTCATTTCATTATTGCTTCTGATCGCGGCGGCTCTGCTGCTCGGCTGCGGCGCCGATACCGGGACCGGAACGGAGAGCGGGACCGAAGCGCCGGTCACAACCGGCGACACCTCCACCGTGACGGAGGAGACGACGGCGGAAGCCGTGACGGAGACGCCGGAGGAAAAACCTCAGCTGCCCGATTATTACATTGATTTCGCGGACGAGCGGAACGTATACGCCTGCTCGAACCTTTACAACGTCAATACAGAGTATACGGGCGACGGCATGCTCGTAAAATTCATTCAATCCGGCGCGGAGCCGAAATACTGCTTCGATCCGTATATGACGCTGCCGGTCCCGGAGGGAAAATTCAGTATCGACGATTATCCGTATTTCGTCATCAGCCTTTACACGTCGAAATCCGATCTGAAAGGCGACATAAGATACAAGACCGACGGATTGAAGGACCCGGGCTCGTATCCGACGTACAGATTTTCTTACGGAGGCACGGGCGAGAGGATAATCGTGCTCGACCTGCAGAAGATGTCGAGCGTGCTTTTCGTCGCCGCCGGCGACAGCCCGACGACGGGCAATTACACGCATCTGCGCATGGATATGTTCGAAAACGACTGCAGCACCGACGACGTCTTCATAATCCACTGGTATGCGTTCTTCAAGACGAAAAAGCAGGCGGACGAATTCAAGGAAATGCCGCGCAGCACGCCGCAGCATACGGAGGTCCCGGATCTTTCCGCATATTACAGAGGTGCGGAGTTCGCCGAGCCGGACAACGCTTTCAAACCGAAAAAGCTGCTCTACGGCTTTGAGACAGGCATATACGAATTCCCGATAAACAAGCTGAAGAACAACGGATACGGCGGCATCGTCACGAACGTCAAATTCGATATGAACTATCTGAAAGACGACGCGCAGTTCGAAAATCTGAAAAAAGCGTACGAATACGCTCACGGCATCGGGATGCACATGTGGATATACGATGAGTATCAGTGGCCGAGCGGAAAGGCGTTCGGTCAGGTGCTCGAGGGTCACGACGAATTCGAGGCGACCGGGATCGAGCTGCTGAAAGTCAAAGGACAGGGCGATATTGACTACAGTCTGCCGTCGGGATATATAGGCATAGCCGGCGCGGACCTCGTCTCCGGCGGCAAAACGACGCCGCTTGCGACGGACGGGAAGACGGTTAAGGCGAAGCACACCGGCGCTTATACGATGTACGTTTACGCGCACCGGATAACGAATCGCGGCAAGGAGGATCCGACCGATTTTTCGACGCTGCGCGACGTCGATCTGCTCAATCCCGACGCGGTCGCGCGATTCATACAGACGACGTACGTAAAGTACAGGGACAAGATGGGCGACGCGTTCGATATAGTTGAAGCGTTTTTCACGGACGAGCCGCAGCTCGGCAACCGCGACGCGAAGGATTATGTCGTCTGGACCGACAAACTGCCCGAAAAGTTTAATGAGATGCACGGCTACGACGTGACGGCGGAGCTTTATTCGCTGTTCGACGGAGACACGGCGCACGACAGACTCGTGCGGGTCAATTTCTATCAGACCGTGGCGGAGATGTTCCGGATCGCTTATTTCGAGCAGATCGCGGACTGGTGCGAGGCGAACGGAGTCGCGTTTTCCGGCCACATGCTGTTTGAGGAGAACATCCAGCGGCAGATCGAGACGTACGGCGGCGATTTCATGCAGCTCGTCGGCACGATGACGATCCCGGGCGCCGACGTTCTTCAGGTCGAGCCGGACAGACTGATGCAGAAAGGTACCGACATCGGCAGCTTCATGGGGCTCAAATACGTAAGCTCCGCCGCGAAGAACGCGGGAAAACGGCTCGTACATCTGGAATTCACCCCGGTCACGGTCGACGGTGCGCCGTTCTTTTCGGATCAACGCAAATATTCAGTCGCCGGCGCGTCGCTGACGTCGCTTTTCGGGGCGAACACTTACACGGTGATCTGTTACGACGAAGCGATGTCGGCGCCCGATCTGCAGTTCTTCACGACGTACGAGGGCAGGATAAACACGCTGCTCGGATACGGTACGACCGACACGCCGATCGCGGTCTTTTACCCGGTCGACGCGGTCAGAGCCGCGTATACGGCGACCGGAAATCACTTCAACTACAGCGGCTCGGACGAGGCGGCGAAGATAAACCGCCTGATGCAGGATACGTGTTATGATATAATCAAAGCCGGACTCGATTTCACCGTGCTCGACGTGCAGAGCGTCGGCGCCGCGGAGATCTCCGGCGGCAAAATGAAGGTCGGGCTCGGGGAGTATTCCGTGATAGTGATGCCGTCGGTCAGAGTCATAAGCGCTGAGGCGATGAAGAAGCTCATAGAATTCGAGCGGTCCGGCGGGGCCGTGATCTGGCTCGATTCGCTGCCGGATATGTGTGACGATGAAAGAGACACGGAGGAATTCGGTCGTTTGATCAAGGAGTATTCCGGAAAGGTATTCAAAGGGGTGCTGACGGACAAGCTGCTGCAGCTCTGCCCGCCGCCGATGGGCCTTTCGACGAAAAACGGCGTTTACGCCGCCGAATACGTCCGTCCCGACGACGGCGTGCGCATACTGTATCTTGCGAACGCGACAAAAAGCGCAAAATCAGTAAACGTCGAGCAGGAAGGAAAGTATCTGATATACGACCCGTACGACTGCACGGTAACCGAGGCGTCCGGCAAAACGCCGGTAAAGGTCCCCGGATACAGAGCGGTACTCATAGTCAGAGACGCAGAATAAGAAAAGCCGCGAAAGCGGCTTTTCTTGTTGAGACGCACGAGTGAACGATCCCGGTGTCCCTATGGGAACCCCCACCTCTCTCGAGTTCGCGGCGGGAGACTCCTGCCACAAGGCCCCGGAAGAACGTCGCGTAAGCGATCCCTTTGTGTGCAAGGCAAAACAAAAAGCCGCGTGAGGGAGAGGCAACATAAAGAAGAAACAAACCCACTCT
>JAGDCE010000284.1 GCA_017958705.1 Clostridia bacterium | reverse complement strand
TCCGATATCAGTATAATTATCCGGAACGTCTCCTACTATGACAGTTTCTGCCAGATCGAAGACGCAGGTCGAACGGGTATCGACACGGTAGGTAGCCGCAAGGATCGTGAAACTGACAACGACGGTCATCTTGAGGCGGTGAAGCGTCTGGTTGATCCCCGCGGAAATAAATTCGCTTTCATAATCGACGTCAATCGTGCCGACTGAATACAGTTTAACGGTAACGGATATCCCTTTGCCCGCGAAGAGCTCGCCCGCCAGACTTCCGAGCGAGACCTTCACTTCTGAAGAGTTATCACGTTCAAGCTCGTCCGCGACGGCGTCGCCTATATCCAGACGAAGCGCGTTTAGCTTTGCCGCGTCCGCGTGCAGAGACACCACCCTTCCGTCAGCGGCATAAGCGATCGAGACTACGTCTGTGTATTCGGGCTTTTCACTCGCAAAAACACGGGCGACCGCGCGTGTGATCGCATCAGCGCCGAGCCTCTTCCCTTCCATCTCGGCAAGATCGGCAACGTAAGGACGCATCCTTGCGCGCAGCAGCAGTAATGCCGCGACAGCCAAGGCGGCGTAAAGGATCAGCTTTACGCGCCTGCGGCGTTTTTTCATATTCTCACCGCCCTTCATCTCATTTTATGAGGCAAAAAGCGGCTTGTTTCCGAATATTCGCGGCTAAGCGGCGGAAAGAATAGCTAAGGGGTGGAAAAATGCTGGTCTCATTCATCAGGACTATAACTATTTATGTCCTGCTCATGCTGGCGATGCGGCTCATGGGCAAGCGGCAGCTCGGGGATCTGCAGCCGGGAGAATTGATAATAACGATCATCATCTCAGACCTCGCGGCGATACCGATAACGAACACCGGCGTTCCGTTGATACAGGGACTTATCCCGCTTATAACCCTCGTTATATGCGAACTGACGGTTTCCGCGATAAGCCTGCGTTCGACCGGCTTCCGCCGGCGAGCGCTCGGCTCGCCGATAGTCGTGATAGATAACGGCACGGTAGTTCAGAAGAATCTGATTCGTCTGCGTTTCACCCTCGACGACCTGCTCGGCGAAGTACGCAACTGCAGCTGCGCCTCCTTCGCTGACGTAGCGTTCGCGATCGTCGAAACGGACGGTAAATTCAGCGTCATAGCCGCAGACCCCTCGGCGCCGCCTCCCGAAACGCTGCCGCGCATGGTCGTAAGCGACGGAAAAATAGATAAGAACGAGCTTGCCGCCGCGGGGCTCGACGAGCGGTCGGTGCGCGACGCGATCGATAGAAAGCAACTGGCGTTGCGAAACGTCTTCTACTGCTTTTACCTCGGCGGCGGCAAATACGATATCGTCGGGAGGTGCGCAAAATGAAAAGAATGGCCGTCGCGGTGCCAATTTTGCTCGCATTCGTTGTCGGCGCCAGCCTCGCGTGCCTGTTTTTCCTAAGAGACACCGAAACGAAGGCTGACACGCTGATATCGAGAATCGAAAAAGCCGCGCTGAACGAAGAATACGACGCCTGTGCGCACCTGCTTGACGAGCTCGACGGCTTCTGGGACGGGCGCGAGGGGTATTACCTGCTCTTCGTGAGGCACGACGAAATGCACGATATAAAAATCGGCATCGGGCAAATGAAAGGATTTGCCCGATGCCGCGATACGAGCGGAATAATCGGAGAACTAAGTATGCTGAAAGCTATGCTGTCTCACATCACGGAAAGCGAGATGCCGCTTTTGAAGAATATCCTGTGAGGACCTGCGACTACTTTATCATCTTGATCAGCGAGATGTAAACGTCGTGCGGGTTTTTCAAAAAGTTGCGTTTAATGTCCTCGGCGACCATCTCGTCGCCCGCCTCGAGCTTGACGTTGAAAAGCTCCCTGCCGCCCATGATGAAGCGCAAACGCACGAAACATCCGAGCTCGTGCGGCTCGATCGAGCAGACGGCTCTGCCGCCGCTTCTCGCGGTAAGCACGCCGGCGTAGACCTTCTCGCATACAGCGAGAGGAAGCGTCGCGCCGAGCAGACTGTCGGCGTTTTTACCTTCGTCGGTTATGTAATAGACGATCCTGCCGTCCTCGGTCTCTTTTCGGACGTGTCCGTTTTCGCAAAGGTCGTTGATCGCTATCGCAAAATCAAAATAATTAACATAGCCGTCGGCAAGCATGCCGTCGGTAAGATCCGACATAGCTATAGGATTGTCGAGCTCGCACAGCACGCGGCATATCAATAATTTGACGTCGTTTATGTTGCTTAATCCGCCGGGTTCAACTCTCATAATTATCACCTCTTATATTTTAACAAATACGGGCGGCTATGTCAACCCGGCCGCATAACTTTTCACCACATCGTCAAAAATTACTACGCGCAGGTATATTATCTCAGACGGCGCAATACTATTTTACAAAAGGTGATGGCTATGACGACTTACGCGGCGGAAAAACAGGATACCGAGCCGACGCTCTACGAACAGATCGAGGAAGCTAAAAACGAGCTGTCGCGGCTCTATTGCAGGTTCGATTTTGAAAACGATCCCGACCGTATGGACGAGATCATATTCCTTCTCTGCGCCGCGGAGAGCAAATACAGCGCGCTGATGGAAAAAGCCCGCCGCAAGGCGAGCTGATCCGAAAGGAAAGGTTACATATGAGTATGTTTTTGACTGTTGCCGGCGCCGCGGCGCTGTTTGTGCTGTCGTTTCTTCTCACGGCAGCGGGCGGATCCAAGAAGAAGCGTTTCTTCGCCGGAGGGCTCGGCGGGCTTTCCCTGCTCTGCGCATTCAATCTGACCGCGGGACTGACCGGCATCAGCGTCGGGTTGAACGCGATAAGTCTCGCAGCGTCGTTCCTGCTGGGCGTCCCCGGCACATTTGCGGTGGTAGCGGCGGGGATACTGGCGTGAGCACGCCGGTCGCCGATACTATTTTTCAAACTTTTTCAGCAGCTTCATCTTCTTTTCCCCCGCCTTGCCGGAATAGGGGTGTTCGCGTAGAGGCAGATTGAAGCGCGTTCTGCCCTTCAGTACGGTCGTCGGGTGCGTGAACTCGCGGAAGCCCCACTCACCGTGGTAGGCTCCCATGCCGGAATGCCCCGTGCCGTTGAAAGGCACGCCCTTGACCATCATATGTATGCAGACTTCGTTGATGCAGCCGCCGCCGTACTGCTGCGTCGACATGACCTTCTTCGCCCACTTCATATCCGAGGTGAAGACGTACATCGAGAGCGGGTGCTCTCGATCCGCTATGATATCCATTATGCGGTCGACTTCCGCATCTCTGAACGGCACGACGGGAAGCAGCGGACAAAACAGCTCGTGACGGACTATATCCTCATCCGGCCCTACCGGATATATCAGCGTCGGTGAGAACCGGCGCGTTTCTTTATTCCCCTCGCCGCCGAAAACGACGCGGTCGGCGTATTCCGCGGTCAGCCGCTCGCACTTGTCGTAGACGGCGCCGGTGATAAGCTTCGGGTAGTCGGGGTTTTCCCACGGCTTCTCCCCTATCTGGCGGACGAACTCCTTTTTCAGTTCGCCGAGGAAGGCTTCCGCGACCTCTTCGGCGACGGCTATCTGGTTGATGTTTATGCAGATCTGCCCGGCGTTACAGAGCTTGAAGAAGGCTATCTTGCGCGCGGCGTCCTTCAGGTTCGCGTCCTTGCGGACGACGCACCAGTTGCCGGTCTCGCCGCCGAGCTCGAGCGCGACGGAGGTCAGGTTCTGCGCCGCCGCGGAAAGCACGTGCTTCGCGACCGCGGGCGAACCGGTGTAGAATATCTTGTCGAAGCGCTCGGCGAGGCACATATCCGCAACGTCGTGGCCGCCGTCGATGACGGTGACGTAGTTCCCGGGGAACGTGTCCGCGATCAGCTTTTGCAGCGCCTTCGTGCTCGCCGCGGACTTTGAGCTCGCCTTGATCACGGCGGTGTTGCCGCCTGCGATGCTCGCCGCGAGCACGCCGAGCGTCAGCAGGATCGGGAAATTGAACGGGCTGATTATCAGCGATACGCCGT
>JAGDCE010000283.1 GCA_017958705.1 Clostridia bacterium | reverse complement strand
TTACAGGTTAAAACAGCGCGTTTTTATTTGGATTATACCATTTGATATGATTTTTGGTATCAAAATTGTATCAGATTGATTTCTAAATCAAAAAAAATGATAAATGATCAATTATGATTTCGCCTGCGGCGAAAATTATGAGTCCGGCATACGCCGAACATTATGATATGATCGCCTGCTATATGTTGCCGCAGGCAATTTATAATTGCGCGCAGCGCATCATAATTCATCATTCGCCGTCAGGCGATCATAATTGAGCCTTTGGCTCACTCCCACTCTATTGTCCCTGTGGGTTTCGGTGTGACGTCATAAAGGACTCTGTTCACGCCTTTGACCTCGTGGACGATGCGGTCGACTATCTTTGATAAAAGCCCGTACGGGATCTGCTCGATCGTCGCGGTCATCGCGTCGCGCGTGTTGACGGCGCGGATTATGACCGGCCATTCGAAGCTGCGTAGACCTGCTTTCACGCCGACGGATCTGTAGTCCGGAACTATTGTGAAATACTGCCAGACTTTCCCGGCAAGCCCCGCTTTATCGAATTCTTCTCTTAAGATCGCGTCGGATTCTCTTACGGCTTCAAGCCTGTCGCGCGTGATCGCGCCGAGGCAGCGTACGCCGAGACCGGGACCGGGGAACGGCTGACGGTAGACCATGCCGTCCGGCAGTCCGAGCGTGTGACCTACGACTCTGACCTCATCCTTGAAAAGGAATTTGAGCGGTTCGACGAGCTCGAATTTCAGATCGTCCGGCAGTCCGCCGACGTTGTGATGAGCTTTGACCGGACCCGATTCGAGGATGTCGGGATAGATCGTACCCTGCGCGAGGAACTCGATGCCGTCGAGCTTTCTCGCCTCTTCTTCGAATACTCTTATGAATTCCGCGCCGATAATCTTTCTCTTCTTCTCGGGTTCCGAGACGCCCTCGAGTTTATCAAGGAATCTGTCGACGGCGTCGACGTAGATAAGATTTGCTCCGAGCTCGTCGCGGAACACTTTTACGACCTGCTCAGGCTCCCCTTTGCGCAGAAGTCCGTGATTTACGTGGACGCATACGAGCCTGTCGCCGATCGCTTTTATCAGAAGCGCCGCGACGACAGAGCTGTCTACGCCGCCGGACAGAGCGAGAAGCACTTTTTTGTCGCCTATCTGCTTGCGCAGCAGTCCGATCTGTTCTTCGATGAATGCGTCGGCGAGTTGTTCAGTCGTTATCCTCGCCATGTTTTCCGGGCGTTTGTTGTTATCCATATGCACACTCCTTTTCATTTCCTGACCTATTTTACCATAAACCGACGCGGATTGCAATAGCAAATTCCAACAATTACGATTATTTTCATTATTTACGTCTTGACTTTGGCTGAAGCTGATGATAGAATTATCATAAATCGGCCGGTCGGCGCATATCCATTAACGAATCCCGCAAAGGAGGCTGTTGAAATGGATATCAAACTGTTGCCCGAGGATGGCGAGGAACGCATTTACGGTTATGAGGCGCTCGTTTCGGCGTCGCACAGGAAGCGCCGGCGCGAATCGTTTTACCGGTCGCTTCTGCGCTGTGCCGCGCTGTCTCTGCTTTTCACCGCCGCAGGGTGTCTGCTTGTGATCTACTCGAACGAGACAGGCGGTCAGGCGCCTTTCCGGTACGTTTGCTTTTCACCGCCCGACGGCGTCCGCGGTACGCTGAAGCTCGTTTTCATATGCGCGCTTTTGCCGTCGGTCTGCGCGTGTCTTTGCCACATAGGCGGCGGTGCTTTGGCGTTTTTGTGCGACACCGTCGCGCCGGCTCTGTACGGGACCGCGTTCGGCTGTGCGCTGTTTTGCGAGTACGACAGTCTCGCGTCGTCGTTCTCTGTCGTTTCGCTGATCGACGCTCTGCCCGGGTTGTGCTTTTCCGCGGTACTTCTGGCGGTGTACACCGTGATATGTCCGGTGTTCGCTTCATACGGCAGATGCAGGCGCGAAGGCACGGCGACCGGCGAGGATTCGTCGGAGTGCTTCAATTACTATATGATATCCGTTTCCGTAATAGCCGCCGCGGCGTTCCTTTTCCTGTGCTGCTCGGCTTTCTTCGAAAACTTCGGATGAGGACTGTTTATGGAAGAAAAAAAGAAGAAAAAATTCAATTTGTTCGATATGTTCAACTCTCAGCGCATCGGCCGCGGAGTTGAAAAGGGCGAGGTCAAAGAACCGACGTTCAAAAACTTTTTCAAGTACTTCGGCAGATCGTTCTCAAAGCTGTTGAACATCAACCTGATGTTCACACTTTTCTGCGTCCCGTTGTTCTTCGCGCTGTTTGCGATCGCGGGTTATTTCGATCAGACGGTTTCCGCCGCCGTCGACCCGACCGCTTCCGTGCTGAACGGACTTATTATCAACGGTCAGATCAATCCGCTGACGATGACGCTTTACGGCGTTTACGGCATAAAGACCGGCTCCGCTTCGCAGATCTCCGTTATGTCGCTCGTATTCTACGGCATCGCGGCGCTGACTGTGTTCACGTGGGGTTACGCAAATTCCGGACTTGCATATACGATCCGCAACCTGCAGAAGGGCGAGCCGGTATTCGTCTGGAGCGACTATTTCCGAACCGTGAAAAAGAACGCGGTACAAGCTCTGATAGTCGGGCTGATCGATATAACCGTCATCGCGCTGCTGTTTTATAATCTGAGATTCTATTCCTATAATTCGTCAAAAACGGTGTTCTTCATGCTGTACGTCGCGACGGTGATAATGATACTGATGTATGCCGTGATGAGGACTTACCTGTATCCGATGCTCGTGACGTTCGATCTCAGCACGCTTAAATTGTTCAAGAACGCGCTGATATTCACTTTCATAGGTCTCAAGCGAAACGTTGTCGGACTTATCGGAATGGCGCTCGCCGTGGCGCTCAACGCACTGCTCTTCTGGGCGTTCATGCCGCTCGGCATCATACTGCCTTTCGTACTGACGGTCGCCGTTTGCGGATATATCGGCATATACGCCGCTTATCCGAAGATCAAAGAGGTCATGATCGATCCTTACTACGACGAATACGGCAATCCGAAAGAGGAAAAAGAAGAAGAAAAAACAGAAGTTTTATCCGAATAATTGTAAAAAAGCACTTGACAAACGCCCCCATTTGTGATAGAATAGCGCTTGTCAGGTTTGGGGGCGTAGCTCATCTGGGAGAGCGCAGCGTTCGCAACGCTGAGGTAGAGGGTTCGATCCCCTTCGTCTCCACCAAGGAAAAAGGCACCGTATGGTGCCTTTTTCCTTGGTGCAACATTTCAAGGAAGGGGATCGAAGCAGCGTTAAGAAAACAGTCCGGGGGACTGTTTTTAGCGGTGACCGAAGATTTTTGCAAGGCGCCCACAAAGAAGTTTGTGCAAATTGCCTTGCAAAAATCAAGAGGATCCCCTTCGTCTCCACCAACAAAAAAAGGACGCAATACGCGTCCTTTTTCGTTTGGTGACGCACCATAAGGAAGGTGATCGAAGCAGCGTTAAGAAAACGTACCCGGGGCACGTTTCAGCGGTGACCGACGTTCCCTTTATATATTTCGGAAATCAGCAAAAAAAGCCGCGATCGCGGCTTTTTTTTGATTTTTTTATTTCAGCTTTTTCATAAGCGACTGATATCTTGCCGGCAGATGCTCGACGCCGACGAGTATCAGCGTAAGATCGCTTCCCTGCCCGTTGATTAGTGAAACGAACGGGTAAAGATCGCTGTCCGGCGATATCGCGTCAAGGTCGACGGTCGAAGCTCCGTCGCCCGCGAGTATCGAGGCGAAGACGCACATCAGCTCGTATACCGTCATACCGTCTTCGGAAAGTCCGGCGTGCTCCGTTGAGTGCTTTTCCGTATAGTACGCGTTTATCGTCGGCGCTATCTGAGCAAGCGTTCCGATGTTGTTGAGCAGCGCGTTGCCGGACGGCGTCGTCGACAGTTTGATATCCGTGCCGGCGCGGCTGAATCCGTGCTCTTTCAGCGGCATGCGCGTTACGACGTCGTTATCGTTTATGAAGTTGAATATGTTCTTATATTCTTTCTTCGCCATCTCTCCGCGGACGGTGTTGGGCGTCGCGTATGTATATACGTAAACGTTGCCGGGATCGCAGACCTCGTCGAGCAGTACGCCGAGCAGGTTTGCGGTGGCGGCGCCGCGGCTGTGGCCGCATATGATGAATTTTGCGGTCTTATCGGTGCTTACGATATTCTTTATCGACAGATAGACGTCCTGCGCCGCCAGAAGGAAGTTTTCGGCGTATTCCGTATCGTCGCTGTGAGACGGGGCGAAGTCAAAGTTGGAATACCATTCGCCGCCGCTTGTTCCGCGGATCACGATCGCGTAATAGTTTTTGCCGTTCCAGTTCAGTTTTCCTACGGTAAAGGCGCTGTTATGAGATTTGTCGTTTTTGCCTTTTTCATAATGCTTTGACATCACGATCTGGAATCCGGCTTCTCTCAGAAGCGAAGCGTTGGACGATTCGTTTCCGCCCGTGCAGATCGTGAGCAGCTTTCTCGCAAGATCCGCGGACATGGAACTGCTGTCAGCCGGGAGAAGTTTTACTATTTCCGGAGGCTCGGGCTGCGGATCCACGGTCCCGGTATCGGGGACCGTCGTTTCGGGAGCGGTCGTGACCGGCTCGGTAGTGACGGGTACGGTCGTTTCCGGCGCTGTAGTCACCGGCTCGGTCGTAACGGGCGCGGTCGTGACCGGCGCGGTCGTCACGGGGGCGGTGGTGACCGGAGCGGTAGTCTCAGGCTCCGTTGTCGGTACCGTCATCTCGGGCTCGGTCGCCGGTACCGTCGTATCGGGCTCGGTATCCGTCTGCGTCGTCTGTTCCGTTTCCGAATCTGTATCCGTCGCGGTCGCGGCGGGATCGGTGCCGGTCGGCTCGTCGGTTACAGGCTCGACGGCCGTATCGGCGCCGGTCGTGTCGCCGCTTTCCGTATCTGTCAGCGCCGAGGTATCGTCGGTGACCGCGGTCTTCGTATCGGTATCGGGCAGCGTATCCGTATCGCCGTCTTTTCCCGCGCATCCGGCGAGTGCAGACAGCACCATAACGGCCGCGATCAGTATGCTTATCAGCTTGATTTTCATTTAACAAACTCCTTTAATATGTTTCGCTTTCATCTTGAAGTCTGTGATAATAACGTGTTGTCGTTTACCGGTACATGGGCGTTGACAGATACCTGTCTCCCGTATCGGGCAGAAGGACGACTACCGTCTTCCCTTCGTTTTCCGGTCTTTTTGCGACGAGCTTCGCGGCGAACAGCGCCGCGCCGGACGAGATCCCGGTCATCACGCCTTCTGTTTTAGCGGCAAGCCTTCCCGCCTCGTACGCCTCGTTCTCGTTCACAGTTATCACCTCGTCGATGACCTCGGTGTCAAGCACTTCGGGAACGAATCCCGCGCCGATGCCCTGCAGTCCGTGAGGGCCGGGGACGCCGCCGGAAAGCACGGGGGAGCCGGCGGGTTCGACCGCGATCACGCGGATCCGAGGGTTCTTTGATTTCAGATATTTACCGACTCCGGTGATCGTTCCGCCGGTGCCGACGCCGGCGACGAAAATATCGACCGCGCCGTACGTATCTTCCCAGATCTCCGGGCCCGTCGTTTTGAAATGTGCCTGCGGGTTCGCGGGGTTGACGAACTGACCGGGAATGAAGCTCCCCTCGGTCTGCTCCGCGAGCTCGTTTGCTTTTTCGATCGCGCCGCGCATCCCCTTTTTACCGTCCGTCAACACGAGCTGTGCGCCGTACGCGCTCATCAGCTGACGGCGTTCGACCGACATGGTGTCGGGCATCACGATTATGACTTTATACCCTCTCGCGGCCGCGACACAGCACAGACCGATGCCCGTGTTGCCGGACGTCGGCTCGATAATGACCGAACCCGGTCTGAGTTTGCCGCACTTCTCCGCTTCGTTTATCATTTCAAGCGCGACTCTGTCCTTGACGGAGCCGGCGGGGTTGAAGTATTCGAGCTTTGCGATAAGCTTCGCTTTTATGCCTTCTTCCCGCTCCGTTCCCGACAGCCTCAGCATCGGCGTTGTTCCGATCAGTTGATCTATTGATCTGTATATCATCGCGTCGCCTTACAGTCCGAGATCGTCGTTGACGATTATAACGTGTATCCTGTCCTTATGGCGCGAGAAACGCGTTATAAGAAACTGACAGCATATCGTGTCTGGCGACTTGCAGTCGAAGCATTTTCCGGTATTGGAGCATGGCGTATCAAGCCCGAAGCGCTGAGCGTTGGCAGGCGCGGCGACGTTTCTCGCGCGCTTCATCGCCGTATCCGTATCCGGGCAGATCTTGTTCATACCGACGATGACTATCACCTTTTTCGGTCCCTGCGCGATCGCGGAAACGCGGTTGGCATTGCCGTCAATATTTATCATGACACCGTCGTCCGTCATCGCGTTGGCGCTCGTCAGGAACACGTCGGCATCGTAGCCGTCGAGCATTGCTTTGCGTTTGTCCGTATAAAGACCGCGGTCGATGAAATTATAATCGCCCGCCCTTATCGCGTCGAGCAGACCTATCTCCTCCGCGCTCATACAGCCGCCCATCGTGATCGAGCTCTTTTCCGGGATCAAACCGAGTGCTATGCGCAGTGCCTCCGCCTTATCCTCGGCGTAATAACCGCTCATGTTGCGAGACTGTAATCCTTTTATCGTCTTATCCGCCAAGAGTCTGTTTCTTTTCGCCATTATTTCGTTCATTTTCTATACTCCTCTTCAAGTATTGCGTATTCGTATGAATCTCCCCATACTCCGCCTTTATATCTGTGGTCCTTTACGAATCTGCCCTCTCGCCTCATGCCGAGCTTTTCCATCACGCGCACGGATCTTATATTGTCTACGTGGCAGTGCGCGGTCATGCGGTGCAGTCCGAGATGATCAAAACCGAATTCGAGCATCTTCGCGCCGGCTTGCGTGGCGTATCCTTTGTTCTGATGATCCTTATGGATGAACCAGCCGACGTCGCCCGTGCGCATATCGTCCGACAGTGAGACGTTGCAGCCGCCGATGACCTTTCCGTCGAGCAGTACCGCGAAATTATAATTGTCCGGCTGTGCTTTGCGAGAGTTTTCTATACACTTATCTATATATTTTTCCGTATAATCCATGTCGAACGCCTCGAACGGTTCGTCTTTCAGCGATTCGCAGTATTGAAGCGCGTCGGAGAGATCATCTTTTCTGAAAGGCCGCAGCGTAAGCGACGGCGTTTTGATCTCGTGATAGTTGAATATTCTGCATACGGCGCCGTTCTGTATATCCGCGGCTTTTGAAAATTCTTCGTAGCCGACGGCTTTTTCTTTGTTCCAGGTATTTTCCGCCGTAGCCGCGGCACGCTCGCTTACCTTCTCAAACTCCGAGATGAGGTGGCGCGCAGGCTGATCCGATCTTGCGCCGAAATCGCCCCATGACAGAAGCTGTCCGCCGATCGTCTTCGCGTAAGGCGGCACCTTCAGCGTCGTGCCGATGTAAGGCGAGCCGGGGTGAACGGGTCTGTACGTGAATATATCCCAGTCGAAGCATTCCCTGACGCTCCACATCACGGCGGGCTCGACGACGTAATTAGGCGACCAGCTGCCGTTGATTATCGTATATCCGGCGTCGATCAGCTCTGGCGTCGTCTGATAGAAATTCTCCCATGAGAAGATTTCGGTAGTGTGCGGTACGAGGTAATTGACCTCGCGGCAGAAGCCCTCCCACACCACCGGCGTTTTGCCGTGCGACAGAACGATCTGAGAGAGCTTTGCGACGAATTTCGCGAGTATACGCTCCGAAGACAGTCTTTCATCGTCATCTACAGGTATGCCGCATTCGGCGGCGTATGCGCGGCATTTGTCGCATCGCAGCCACTGTTTTATATCCGCCTCGTCGCCGCCGATATGGATCCTGTCCGAGTACGGGAACATTTCGCACAGCTCGCCGAGTATTTTCTCAAACGCCTCGAAAACGTCGGAGTGAAATCCTATTATACCGTTATGTCCGAACAGTTCGGGATACGCGGCCAGGAACGGATCGCAGTGGCCGGGAACGTCGATCTCCGGCATTATCTTAACGCCGCGCGCGGCGGCGTATTCGTTTAACTGTTTTATCTGATCAAAGGTGTAATGTCTGCCGTCCGTCGGCAGTTTCGGGAACGCCGTGCACGGCAGCGTGTAGCTCTGCGTATCGGTAAAATGCAGATGCAGATACGAGAACTTATAGAACCGGCACAGATCGACGTATCTGAACAGATATTCAAGCGGATGCCATATCCGCGCGATATCTATCATCAGCCCTCTGTATTCGCAGTCGGGTGCGTCCTCGATGTTCACGGCGGGGATCCTGCCGCCGCCCGACGCCTGAAGCTGAAGCAGCGTCGCAAAGCCGTTGTTGACGCCCTGCGTATCGGAGGCGTAAAGCCGTATCTCTCCGTCCCCGCAGTTTATCGCGTACGCGCCGGGGCCGAGTCCGTCGGCATAGCACGCCGTGATCTTATCTTCTCCGCGCTCAAAGCCGAGCTGTTTTACGTACGTTTCGTACGCGTCCGCCGCGGCGCCGAAGCGCGCGTCGCATTCGATCACGCCCGGAATGAAAAAGCCTTCTTTCTCCTCGGCGTGTTTCGGGGTCGGTATCACGTTGACTGACATAAACGATTCCTTTCGGTGAGGATAAACTTCATATTTACATTTTATCATCACTTTTACGATTTGTCAATAACGTTTCGCTTTTTGAGCGGCCGCTTTCGCCTAATTTACAATTTTTACCAGTAATATCGACACAAATTTTCAAATAATTACATTTTATGGGTTTGTTTTTCCGGTTTTTTTGTGTTAGAATGAAATAAAATATTACGGAGGCAGGCGAAAGATGAAAGCAACCGGAATAACAAGACAGATAGACGAGGTCGGAAGGATCGTTCTTCCGATCGAGCTCCGCACGGTCCTCGGGATTGAAAAACGCGACTTCGTGGAGATATACACCGAAGGCGACGCCATAATCCTTAAAAAGTATCAGCCCTCCTGCATTTTCTGCGGGAGCCGTGAGGGCACGACGACCTTCAAAGGCAAGATCCTTTGCAAAAACTGCATAGACGAGTTGACGGGCGAGCGTAAAAATGGCTAAGTTGTATTTCAAATACGGCGCGATGGGCTCGTCAAAGACCGCGCAGGCTCTGATAACGAGATTCAATTACATCGAGATGGGCATGCGCGTATGGCTCATCAAGCCTTCAAAGGACACGCGTGACGGCGACAACGTCGTCCGTTCACGCATCGGTCTGTCCGCCGAGGCGACGAACGTCTACGAGGACGACGATATATACGGAATTTATAATAAAGAGATGAAAGGCGGCGTTGACGTCATTATCGCCGACGAGGCGCAGTTCTTCACGCCCGATCAGATCGATCAGCTTCACGAGATCGCGACGTGGGAGGATATCCCCGTCCTTTGCTTCGGTCTGCGCACGGACTTCATGCTCCGGCTGTTCCCCGGTTCCCGCCGCCTGCTCGAGCTTGCGGAATCCGTCACCGAGATAAAGACGATCTGCCGCTGCGGCAGCAAGGCGACGGTCAACGTCAGGTTCCTGCCGGACGGACGCGTGGCGACGGAGGGCGAGCAGATCGTCCTCGGCGGAAACGAGACGTACAAGGCCATGTGCTACAAGTGCATGCAGACGCTGATACGAGAACAAAACGCCGAAAAGAAATAACGCCGTTTTTGGCCGCATAAAAAATACCGGCTGAGGCAAGGATGTGATCCCCTGTCTCAGCCGGTTTTATTCTCCGTCCTTCTGCGTACTGCCGCCGGGCGGTTTTATTTTATCAATAGTTTTTGAACACGTAGCTGAATCTGCCGTGCGGCGCGCAGTCGCCTTCGGTATACATCTGCTCCATCGTGGTGATCTTGGTATCGCTGTCGGCCCATTTGAAGGCAATGCTGATCTGTGAGTAATCGGGTATGCCGATATCGGCAAGCGCTACCCTTATCATCATCTTGTTTTTCTCGACCCTGTAATCCGCTTCGGCGGACACCTCGAAGTCGAATTCTTTGCCGTTCTTCGCGGCGCGCGCGACCGTCATCTTTCCGTTCCGGTCAATCGAATAGTTGACGATATAATCGAAGCCGTAGAAGCCCGTTTCCGCGCGCATGTCGACGTTCAGGAACAGCTGCATCCACGTGGTATCCTCCGCGTATGCGGTGATGAAGTTGTCTTCATCGTCATACGTTTCCGGCACGTCGATATAGAAATACATGTATTTCGTATCGTGCGTGATCTTTGCGCTGCGCAGGTCGTTGTTTCCGGAGTTGTCGGTCAGTCTCGAGTTGCCGAATCCGAGGTTGCGTCTGTTTTCACAGTCGCCCGTCGGGTCGGTGTACTCTACGAGTATGTCGTTCCATTGATCGAAGCTGCCGTTTATATCGATCACCTTTCTCGTATCCTGCACGAACGTCGGCGCTACGCCTTTATATTTTCTGATATTGTCGGTAAGCTGCATGTAGTAGTTGTCGAAATATCCGCCGCGCATCGGCTCGATATCGCGGGAGAATTCCATCGACGCGGTGTCGACGAACATGACCTGACCGGATCTTCCGTGCTGACTTCCGTCCTGTCTCTGCGCGACCCATTCATTCCATCCGGTCACGAGCACGTAAGGTACGTCGACTTTAAGCGCTCTGTCCCACTGATCCTGGAAGTTGTAGCCGTAGAGCGTGGCGTCTTCGCCTTCCTCATATTTCTTGTCGTGCCAGCTTCTGCCGTGATTCGACCTGTCACCGTAGAACGCGGAATCGGAGAAGCAGACCGTGCCGCAGTGCTGTGCGACCGAAACGCTTATCGCTTCTTTCTGTCCGTCCTTGTTCTTGAAAACTCTCGCGGGATAACTGAAGTCCATCCAGGGCCAGCCGTTGCGTTTTGCGCTTTCCGTCGGCCACTGCGGTTCGCGGAACGTGAAGAAATCCTTAGCCTGAGAGTAACCCTTCTTCACCTCGTCTTCATAAGCGATGATCACGGGTTTGCCGTCCATATAGAACCAGGCGTCGGGGCAGTAATCCTTGCTGTATATCTGTTGATAGATCTGAGCAACGGTCTGAGCGCACGATGAATGAGTATAAAATACGACCTCAGGCGCGTCGAAGCCCTGCTCTTTGTATTCGTGGATTATGTTCATCAGGCTCTTCGCGCTGCTGATGTACGGATAGCCGTTCGTCGCGTCGATATATACGAAATCGACGTTGGCGAGCATCAGCTCGTCGACGTGGCGTCTCTGTACCCATTTGTCGCTCGCGTAGTAGTATCCGTAAAGCGGTTCGCCCCAAAAGTGCATCGCGCCGACGGGACCCCAGCCTTTGTACGAGCTTTTGCGAGCCGCGGTTCCGCCCTCGTTCATGATCTTCGTCATATCGAGTATGCCGTTGTCGCCGTGTTCACCGTGCCAGAGGAAATAGAACACGCCGACGTTCTTCGAGCCGTCGGAAACGTAGGCTTTGCCGTCAAGGCCGACTTCGCGTCCGAGATCGTCCACGGCGTAAAGTGCGCCGTTTGTCATGTTCTTCGTGTTCGGGTACGATACGCCGTTGACGATGATGGTGTCGCCCTCGACGGTATACGCGGGTTTGCCGGCGTAGTTGTCGAGCTCCGAAGGATACGTATAAGCGGGTTCTTCCGTTACTTCTGCTGTATCTTCGGTATCATCCGCGGTGACTGCCGTGTCCGTATCCGTCGTCACCGGGTCCGTCGCGCAGCCGGCAACGGCAACCAGAAGAAACAGAAGCGAAAGCATTAAAGCGGTCAGTTTTTTCATAAGATCGATCCTTTCAGAATGGGATTCTATTCAAACAGCGGAGCAACGCTCCGCTGTTCTAAGTTATTGTATAGCTCAGTGGCAGATGCACTCTTCGGTGTCTTTATCAAACAGGTGCATCCTGGAGATGTCAAGCGCTATCTTGACGGTGTCGCCCGCTCTTGCGGTCGAACGGGAGGAAACACGGCCGGTGAGTTTGACGTCTTCGGTTCCGACGGCGGCGAGGTACAGATAGATCTCGGCGCCCATAAGCTCGGTGACTTCGACGTATGCGTCTATGCAGGTATCCGGGAACTGGGATATGTACATCGGCTCGTCGTGGATGCACTCGGGACGGATGCCGGCGATGACTTCCTTGCCGATATATTCACGCAGCGCGGGATTTTCGGATTTCTCCTTCGGGAGCTTGAGCTCGTTCTCGCCGAATACAACATACAGATCCTCGCCCTTCTGCTTGATCGTGCAGTCGATGAAGTTCATCTGAGGCGTTCCGATGAAGCCCGCGACGAATATCTTGTTCGGCTGGTCGTACAGGTTCTGAGGAGTATCGACCTGCTGGATCTTACCGTCTTTCATAACGACTATACGCGAAGCCATCGTCATAGCCTCGACCTGGTCGTGGGTAACGTATACGAACGTGGTTCCGAGTCTCTTGTGAAGCAGCGTAAGCTCGGTTCTCATCGTTGCACGGAGCTTTGCGTCAAGGTTTGACAGAGGCTCGTCAAGCAGGAAGACTTTCGGGTTACGGACTATCGCGCGGCCCAGCGCGACACGCTGTTTCTGACCGCCGGACAGAGCCTTCGGTCTTCTGTCGAGCAAGTGGGATATATCAAGAATTCTTGCGGCTTCTTCAACTCTGCGCTTG
>JAGDCE010000028.1 GCA_017958705.1 Clostridia bacterium | reverse complement strand
TCGCGGCGGTGCATAACATTGCGGCGATTGCGAGCGGAATTGCACGTTCCGGCGCGGATATCATTGCGATCGACGGCTTCCGCGGCGGCACGGGTGCTGCACCGACCAGAATCCGCGATAACGTGGGCATTCCGATCGAGCTGGCACTGGCAGCCGTAGACAAGCGGCTGCGTGATGAGGGAATCCGCAACAATGTTTCAATTGTCTGCGGCGGCTCGATCCGTTCGGCAGCGGATGTGGTCAAGGCAATCGCGCTCGGCGCAGATGCCTGCTATATCGCAACGGCTGCCTGCCTTGCAATGGGCTGCCACCTCTGCAGAAGCTGCCATACGGGCAAGTGCAACTGGGGCATTGCGACACAGCGCCCCGATCTCGTCAAGCGCCTGAATCCGGATATCGGTTCACAGCGTCTGATCAATCTGATGGATGCATGGCGGCATGAGATCAAGGAACTGATGGGCGGCATGGGCATCAACTCCATCGAGGCACTGCGCGGAAACCGTCTGATGCTCCGCGGTGTCGGTCTGACTGAAAAGGAACTCCAGATTCTGGGGATTTCTCATGCAGGAGAATGAAGCAGCGCGAAGCCCGCGCGATTGAATGTAGGAGCATAGTAAAATGAAAAGAATATATGTAAGGGAAGAATTGTGTCTCGTATGCCATCTCTGTGAGTATAACTTTGCCTATGCAAACTCCTGCATGACGGATATGGTCAAGGCACTGCGGGATAAGCCGATCTACCCGCGTATTCAGGTGGAAACGGATGAATGCGGCGTGACCTATGCGGTTTCCTGCCGCCATTGTGAAGACCCGATCTGCGTCAAGAGCTGCATTGCGGGCGCACTTTCCAAAAAGGACGGCGTGATCGAAATTGACCACAGCAAATGCGTCGGCTGCCTGACCTGTGTGCTGGTATGTCCCTACGGCGCGGTCGTCGAGGACGGCAGCGGCGTGGCACAGAAGTGCGAACTTTGCATGAAGAATTCCTGCGGCGCACCGGCGTGCGTCGCAGGCTGTCCGAACAACGCGATAGTATACGAGGAAAGGAGCGAGACGGAATGAAACGGTACGTTATAATCGGCAACGGATGCGCCGCGGTCGGCTGCATCGAGGGCATCCGCAAGACCGATCCCGACGGTCCGATAACCGTGATATCGAAGGACAATCATCACGTGTATTCAAGACCGCTGATCTCGTATTATCTCGAAGGCAAAACGGATCCCGGAAAGATGAAATACCGCGACGCGGACTTTTACGAAAAAAACGGCTGCGAGGTGCTTTTCGGGCAGTCCGCCGTAAAGATCGACGCCGCCGCGAAAACCGTGGCGACAGACGGCGGCCGCGTGATACCGTACGACGCTTTGTGCGTCGCCTCCGGCTCGTCGCCGTTTCTGCCGAAATTCGAAGGGCTCGAGACGGTGCGGGATAAATTCGGATTCATGACGCTTGACGACGCCCTTGCGCTCGAGCGTGCCGTGAACGGGCGGTCGAAGGTCCTGATCGTCGGCGCCGGTCTGATCGGTCTGAAATGTGCCGAGGGGCTTCACGGCAGGGTCGGGAGCATCACCGTCTGCGATCTCGCGGGCCGCGTGCTGTCGAGCATACTCGACGATGAATGCGCCGCCGCGGTACAGCGCCGCCTCGAGGCGGCGGGCATCACGTTCATGCTTTCAGACAGCGCGGTACGATTCGATGATCACATCGCGTATATGAAAAGCGGCGCGGAGGTGCCGTTCGACGTGCTCGTGCTCGCCGTCGGCGTGCGTCCGAACATCGGCGTGTTCAAAGACGCCGGCGGAGAGGTCGGGCGCGGGATAACCGTGAACGAAAGGATGCAGACTTCTCTGCCCGGTATTTACGCCGCGGGCGACTGCGCGGAGGGTGACGACGCGTCGTTCGGCGCGAAGCGCGTGCTTGCGATAATGCCGAACGCCTATATGCAGGGCAGCACCGCCGGGATAAACATGGCGGGCGGGGATTCGGTTTTCTGCAACGCCATCCCGATGAACTCCGTAGGGTTTTTCGGGTTCCGCATAATGACGGCCGGGACTTACGAAGGGCAGATGAGCGAGGAGCGCGACGGGGATTCGCTTAAGCGCTTCTACGTCAAGGACGGACTGCTGTGCGGCTTTATCATCATCGGCGCGACGGAGCGCGCGGGCATCTACACATCGCTTATCAGGGACAGGGTGCCGGTCGATTCGATCGACTTCGAGTCCGCTAAAAAATTTGCGTCTTATTCAATATTTTCACCTGAAATCCGTAGAAAAAAGCTCGGAGGCATAGTATAATATGAATATAGATAGTGTCGGTAAGACTTATAAAGAGATAAACGAGGCGCTTCGCGGCGCGAATACGGATTACACGATCGAGGGCTGTCTCGGTCAGCGATTCATCGCGGCCGGAATGTCGGGCAGATCGGTGAAGATCGACGGCGTTCCCGGCAACGCGCTCGGCGCGTATCTTAACGGCGCGTCGATCGTCGTTCACGGCAACGCTCAGGACGCCGTCGGCGACACGATGAACGACGGCAGCATTATCGTGCACGGCAACGTCGGCGACGCCGCGGGCTATGCGATGCGCGGCGGCATGATAATCGTAAAAGGCGACGCGGGATACCGCGCCGGGATACACATGAAGGAATACCGCGACAAGGTGCCGGTGATAATCATCGGCGGCAAGACGGGCAGTTTCCTCGGCGAATATCAGGCGGGCGGCGTGATCGTCGTCTTCGGACAGGGAGACGACGGCCGGCGCATAGTGGGCAATTTCCCCTGTACCGGCATGCACGGAGGGCGGATGATTCTCCGCTCCGACTGCCGCGGCGTCGCGTTTCCCGACAGGGTCACGGCGAGGCCGGCGACAGACGAAGAATTGCACGAGATCAGAGGTTACGCCGAGCTTTACTGCAAGCTGTTCGGCGCGGATCCCGACGCTCTTATGGACTCGCCTTTCACGGTAGTCACGCCGGACAGCAAAAATCCGTACAAGCAGCTTTACGTTGCGAACTGAAAAACGGGAGGTAATAATGAATTACTCGAAAGAAGAAGTGATGCAGTACGTTGCCGAGGAGGACGTCAAATTCATCCGCCTCGCCTTCTGCGACGTTTTCGGGGTTGTGAAAAACATATCGATAATGCCGGAAGAACTGCCGCGCGCGTTCGGCGACGGCATCGCCTTTGACGCATCCGCGGTCGCAGGCTTCGGCGACGAGTCGAGATCCGATCTGTTTCTGCATCCCGATCCCGGCACTCTGACGCCTCTCCCGTGGCGTCCCGAGCACGGCCGCGTGGTCCGCATGCTGTGCAGCATCACGTATCCGGACGGCACGCCGTTCGAATGCGACACGAGGAGCCTGCTCAAAAAGGCCGTAGCCGACGCCGCCGCCGAGGGTTATTCGTTCTATTTCGGCGCGGAGCAGGAATTCTATCTTTTCGAGCTTGACGAAAACGGTGACAAGACCGGCAGAACTTACGACAACGCCGGTTATATGGATATAGCGCCCGACGACAGGGGCGAAAACATACGGCGCGAGATCTGTCTGACGCTCGAGCAGATGGGTATACATCCCGAAAGCTCGCATCACGAGGAGGGGCCGGGGCAGAACGAGATAGATTTCCGTTATTCCGACGCGCTGCGCGCCGCGGACGACGCGCTGACCTTCCGGACGGTCGTGCGGACCGTGGCTTACAGGAACGGTCTTTACGCGGATTTCTCTCCGAAACCGATCACGGACAAGCCCGGCAACGGCTTCCACATAAACGTATCTGTCAAGCCTGCAAAGGACGAAGCGTTCGGCTCGATGATCGCCGGGATACTCGACAGGATCTGCGATATGACCGCGTTCCTTGATCCGACGCCGGATTCATATCACCGTCTCGGCAGACAGAAGGCGCCGGGATATATCTCCTGGTCGGCCGAGAACCGCTCTCAGCTTGTGAGGATCCCCGCCGCCGTCGGCGAATTCAGACGCGCGGAACTGCGCTCGCCGGATCCGACGGCAAATCCGTATCTCGCCTTCGCGCTGCTGATATACGCGGGACTTGAAGGCATAAAAAACAAAAAAGAGCTGCCGCCGCCGGCCGATCTGAACTTTTTCAGGGCGGACGGCGAGACGCTCTGCAAATACAAAAAGCTCCCGGGCGACCGGGGAACGGCGAAGCGCATGGCATATGACAGTGAATTTATAAAAGCGCACGTACCGGACAGGATAATCAGGATCTGCTGTCAATGACAAAAACCGCGTGACCGTTATTTGAAAGGAGGGGAACGACATGAGTCTGAAAGAACGCGTTTACAGCATTCTTCTGGTCTCAGCTTCGGAAAATCTGAACCGCAGTCTGACCGAGCTTTTCCCGCCCCAGAAATACGGTCCGGTGAGTACGGTCGGAGACGTCAGCGCCGCGAAGCGCAAACTGGCGGAGTACGATTACGATTTCGTCATCGTCAATTCTCCTCTGCCCGACGAGGACGGAATGCGTTTTTCCGTCGACGCCGTCGGCAGAAAGAACACCGTCGTGATGCTCCTCGTACGCGCGGAACAGTATCCGGAATTTTTCGACCGCGCCGCGGAGTTCGGCGTGTTCCTTCTGTCCAAACCTCTGTCGCGTTCCTCCGTGACGCTCGCGCTCGACTGGTTGTCAAGCGCGAGGGAACGGCTGAGACAAACCGAAAAGAGAGTGTTGTCGTTTGAAGAAAAAATGGACGAAATAAGGCTCGTCAACCGCGCGAAGTGGATACTCATAAGCGAGCTTAAAATGACGGAGCCCGACGCTCACCGCTACATAGAAAAACAGGCGATGGACCGCTGTACGACGAAGCGCGGCGTCGCCGAGGATATAATAAAAACGTACGGATAAAAAAAGAATAAAAACCCCGCGGGTTCGCGGGGTTTTATATTTTGTTTCACTGCTGTTCCGGCAGTTCCTTCACCTTTTCGGCGGCGTCCGCCATAACGCGGAGGAAATCGGCGCGGAAAGCATCGTAATTTTCCGGAGGCTCCGATCCCATTGCGTTGATACTCAGACCGTCGTCAAAGCCGAGCGAGATCTGGAACCACTCGCGGTCATTGTAGTCCGGCGCCGTCACATCGTAACCGTACCATTTGATAAGTTCGTATTTTTCGACAAGCTCATAAACTTTATCGAGTGCCGTGTATTCGTCCGGCACCTCGCGGCAGATCGAGGTCTTCCCCGCCGGGAAGAAATCGCCGCTGTCCGCACTTACCCTTATCTCGTAATTGCGCTTGCGCAGACCTTTGTTCATGATCATGAAGAAATAGTCGTCGTCGCCGGAGGCGCCCTTCTGCTTGAAGCAGGCGAGGATCGACTCAAGTCTGCCGTGCAGGCCTTCTTCGATCTTCTTCTGCCGCTCCTGTTCCAGCATCCTGTCCCTTATGGGTTCGAGCACGCGCTCCATCGCCGCGCAGAACGCGCCGTAGCCGGGCGGGAAAGCGTTCGTGCCGCTCGCGTGTAACGACTTGCCGTCGTTGAATCCCATGTTTAAAGAGAATCCCTCTCCGTCGCACACTCCGGGATTGTACTTTGAGTATCCGTTCCATTCCGCGATGCGCAGATTCAGATAAATATTGTTGAGCGTGTCGACGACATCCTCGCCGATCTCGGTCTTCATCTCACCGTAGTCGGGGTGCTCCATCGACTCATATGTCAGCACCGGCACGCCGTTTTCGTATTTCAGATTGTAACTGTAGTTGTTGCCGCCGATCGTACCGTCGTATGAATAATTGAAACGCTTCAAGCCGCTTTTATTGGAAACGGCTTTCTTCCCCTCTCCGTCGGTCCCTTCCTCTTCGGGATAATACGAACGTTTTTTGACGAAAAGATTTTTCAGTTTTTTGAAGAACTTCATTATCCCGCTCCGTTTCTGTAAAGACTTTGCCGGCTGTGTCAGACGGCGTATTTCACCTCGTATTCGGCGAGGTAGCGCTTGTAATCCTCCTCGCTCTTGTAATCGAGATTATCGTGATATTCGTGACCGCTCACGGTATCGCTGTCTGATTCGATGATGTCTATGGCGACGTTGGTGCAGTGGTCGGCGATCCGCTCGTAATCGATCAGAAGATCGTTGAACACGAAACCGTTCGTCAGCGTGCATTCTTTATGGCTGACCCTCTCGATATGGCGCGCCTTAAGCACGTTGCAGAGGCGGTTTATGACCTCCTCGAGCGGGTCGATCTTCTTCGCCTCGTCGACGCTGCCGCTGATGAACGCCTTTATCATCGTGTCGGTTATCTCGCAGACCGCGCCTTCAAGCACGCGCAGTTCTTTTTCGGCCTCGCCTGAGAACCCGATCTTCTTCTCGTTTATCTCCTCGGCGGCTTCGCCGATGTTTCTCGCGTGGTCGGAAATGCGCTCGAAATCAGACAGGACGCGCAGATATTTGCTGACCTCCTTCGACTGCTCCTTCGTCAGATCGGCTGTCGTTACCTTATACAGATACGTGCCGAGCTTGTCCTCGTAACGGTCGAGAACGTCTTCAATATCGAACACCTTCTTGAGCCCCGTCTGGCTGAACGCGCGGCGGACCGCGACGGCGCCCTCGACGCTCTGATAAGCTTTTTCAGCCATGGAGTCGATAACGGTTTTGCTCTGTTTGATCGAAAGCGTCGGGTGAGACAGGAACCTCTCCTCGAGTCTGTCCATATCCGCGCTTTCGGCGACGCTGTCGGCGCTGTTCGGGAAGATCCGGCAGACGATGCGCTCGAGCAGGCCGACGGCGGGCGACAGGACGGTCACCACGGCGAGCCTGAACAGCGTGTTGACGAGCGCTATCGTGACCATCGTCATCGTCATTCCCATAAAGGAGAAATCAAATACAGCATTTAAAATGTAGAACACGCCGCCGCATATGATCGCGCCGAGGACGTCAGAGATAAGATATACGAAAGCGGTGCGCTTGCCGTTCGTTCCGGCGCCGAGCGCGCTGATCATTACGGGGACCGACGCGCCTATCGCAATGCCCATGATTATCGGCAGCGCTTCGCTGAACTGGAT
>JAGDCE010000282.1 GCA_017958705.1 Clostridia bacterium | reverse complement strand
CACGAAATCTCTGACCGAACGGGAAAGCGCCTCGGCGTACTCTGTGTCCTCGCTTTGCCCGGGGACTGATTCCTCAAGCTCGTCGAGCGCGAGTATTACCTGACCGCCGCCGCGCTTTTTTGCGTTCTGCTCCCTGATGCGCTTTATCGTGATATTGCGTACAAGCTTGCACAGGTATGTGCGAAGCACAGCCGGGCTGTTCGGGGGCATGCTGTTCCATGCCGCGGAATACGCGTCGTTCACGCATTCCTCGGCGTCCTGTTCGTTTCGGATGAGATCGTATGACACGGTATAAAGATACGCGCCGTATTTCTCCTGCGTCCGGGCGACAGCGTCGCCGTCACGGTCAAAATACAGCTTTATGATCTCTTCGTCTCTCATAAAAACTCCCTGCAGTGGTTTTCATACTATATCTACCGAAAAATCCGGAAAGGTCACGTTACCGGATCCGATTTTTTATAAAATATTTAAAAATGCCGTTTTTCACGGCATTTTAGCTATTTTCTGACAGATACGACGAAGCCGCCGACGTTGTCGCCCGAGACCTCGTAGTCGCCGTCGCGCGGGACGATCACGTCGCCCTGGCAGTACCACACGAGATATTCGTCATGTTCGACCTCGATCTTAAGCGGATCATCGTACGGATGGCGGCGCAGGATCTGAAGATATTCTTCAAGGCACACGCCCTTGTCCGTCATATACACGGAATGGGGCAGACCGACGTATCTGAAATGGTTCGATTCACCCGAAATGCCGGTGTACGACTCCTTGTTCGCCGGATATCTGATCACAAAACCGTAGTATTTGTAGTTCTCAACGAGCCATTTCGCCTTTTCCGTCGCGTATCTGCCGTAGCTGTAGGACGCTCCGTCCTTGTCGTAGAGCCGCACGTCGAACGCAAGCCCCGTGTGATGATCCGAGAAGCCGGGCAGCTCAACGTACGCCTTGTCCGATTCGTTTATCACGTATTCCTCGTAGTATTTCGTCTGCTCCGCGCCGTCGCGGTAGCCGGAGATCAGCATCAGCGGGCAGTAACCGGAGCGGTCGGCGTAGGCGTCCGTCATACGGCACAGCGCGTCGTACGCCGGCGCGCAGAGCTTGACGGAGATATTGTCGAGCGTGAAATTCTCGTGCCTCTCGTCGTACAGTGTGAGCAGCTCCGCATCAGACGGGAGCGTATAGGCGTTGTCGCGGTTGACGAGCACGAGCGCGCCTTCTTTCGTATCGAACCTCGAATCCTCGACGGTACGCACGGGCATCGCCGTCTCGGCTTCATCCGTGGAGGCTTCCGTGTCCGTCCGCGCCGGCGTCTCGTCCGTGTCGGACGATTCGGGCGGGTAGACGATGTCGGGCTTAAGCGCCTGCGACATCACCGATTTGATAAGGAACACCGCGAGCGTGACGACAAGGACCGCAAGCATAACGATGACAGCCTTTGTAGAGGCTGTGAGCACCGTTTTCTGCCTGCGGTATGAAGGCTTGTATTTACTTGCCACGTCTTCACCTCCCGAGTGCAGATCCGGGTGCTCTTCGGCACCCGGCTGTATCAGTTCGCTTTAGGGTAGTTGGAGGATTCAGGAACGTTTATCTCCTTGATATCGGCGCCCACCGTCCTCAGTTTTTCGACTATGTTGTCATAGCCGCGTTTGATATGATGTATATCCTCTATCGTAGTTTTGCCGTTCGCGCACAGTCCGGCGATTATCATCGCGGCGCCGGCGCGCAGGTCCACGGCGCGTACGGGCGCGGCGGTGAAACGCGTATTGCCCTCGATCACCGCGGTCTTTCCGTCAACTCTGATCTCCGCGCCCATCTTGCGCAGCTCCTCGATGTAACGGAACCTGTTGTCCCACACGCTCTCGGTCAGATAACTGACGCCGTCCGCGAGGCACAGGAGCGTGCACATCTGCGGGTTCATATCCGTCGGGAAACCGGGATACGGAAGCGTGCGTATATTCGTTTTGGTGAGCTTCCCGTCGCGACTGACGACGACGAAATCGTCGTGCTCCTCTATCTGTACGCCCATCTCCTCGAGCTTCGCGGATATGGACTCAAGGTGCTTCGGTATGACGTTAGTGATGCGCAGGCGGCTGTTCGTCGCCGCGGCGGCGATCATGTACGTGCCCGCCTCGATCATGTCGGGAATTATCGCGTAAGTACAGCCGGACAGCGTGCCGACGCCCTTGACCTTTATGACGTCCGTGCCGGCGCCGGTGATCTTCGCGCCGCAGGAGTTCAAGAAGTTCGCCAAATCGACGACGTGCGGCTCACGCGCGGCGTTCTCGATGACGGTATTTCCCTCCGCCATCGTGGCGGCGATAAGCACGTTCATCGTGGCGCCGACGGAAACGCGGTCGAAATATATGCTCGCGCCGCGGAGCCTGCCGTTGCCCGCCTTGCCTTCAATGTATCCGCCTTCGACGCTGACCTCGGCGCCGAGCGCTTCGAACCCTTTGATGTGCTGGTCTATCGGGCGTATGCCGAAATCGCAGCCGCCGGGGCAGCCGACGTGCGTTTTGCCGAATCTGCCGAGCTCAGCTCCGGCGAGATAATACGACGCGCGCATATTGCGCACCATCTCGAACGGGGCGCAGCCGCCCTCGGCGCGGGTGCAGTCCACCTCGACGGTCGTCTTGTTAAGATATCTGACCTTCGCGCCCATGGATTTGAGTATGTTGAACGAGGTGCGGACGTCGCTTATGTCCGGCATGTTCTCGAGAACTATCTTGTCTTCGATCAGAAGGCACGCGAAAATGACGCCGACCGCGGCGTTCTTCATACCGCTTACTTCTATATCACCGGAAAGCTCGTTTCCGCCTTTTACCACGAAATATTCCATAAAATGCCAATCCTGTAAGTTTGATTTTTGAGACGTAAAAAAACGGCGTAAAAAGTTAAAAAAAGCCGAAAAAAAACGGTCCGGCACGCCGTCATTCCTATTATAGCATACAATTCTGAAAATGCAAATGTTTTTGCTAAAATTTTCAGAATTTTAAAAAGTTTTAACGCGTGCAGACGCCGTTTATATTAAAAATCAATTTATTCACCGTATTTTAACAATCATATTTTGAAATCCCCGCCGTATCAGTTTATAATAAAGAAAAACAAAGAAAAACGGGGAAAAAAATATGATGCAGCCGCCGCCCAACAGGAGCGTGATAGACCAGTACAGAGTGCCTCCGCCCAAGAACCTGCGCGAGGTGCCCGGATACCTGAAGACACTGCTGTCGGCATTCTTCAAGAGGATGGGTTATATAATCAAGATCGTCTGGGAGGCAAGCCCCGCGATCGTGTTCGTGATGTCGTTCATGGCGCTTTTCGACGGCGTCATGCCGGTCATCGGCACTTACATCACCGGTCAGCTGATCAACAAGCTGTCAAGCGCATACACAGGCGAGATAACGAACTTTCATATCATCACGTGGCTGCTCGTCGCTCAGTTCGCTTACCTGCTCTTCAACAGCATCATAAGGCGTATAGACGGCATAGTTGTACGCATCTCCGGCGAGCTCGTGTCGAACCACATAAAAATAAAGATAATGGAGAAAGCGAAGGAGATAGACCTCAAGAGTTTTGACTCCCCGGATTTCTACGCCAAGATGGAGAACGCCAACCGCGAGGCGGGCAACCGTCCGATACAGGTGCTCAACTCCACGTTCTCCGTGATCTCCACGGTCATAAGCCTGATGTCGTATCTGTTCCTGATCTCGATCATCGGCATACTTCCCGCGCTGCTCGTCATTGTCGTTGCGATCCCCTCGACGATAATCAACTTCGTATACAGAAAGAAAAACCACGACTACGTGTTCCGCCGCAGCAAAGACAGACGGCAGATGTCGTATTATTCCGAAGTGCTCGTCAACAAGGATCTCGTCAAAGAGGTCCGTATGCTCGGCCTCGCGGACGATTTCACGGAAAGATATAAATCTGTTTTCAAGAAGTATTTCGGCGGTCTGAAGAAGCTGATGCTCGCCGAGATGTGGTGGGGCATCGGCGCGACGCTTCTGACGACGATAGTAAACTGCATACTGTTCGTTTCGATCGCGCGCGGCGTTTTCAGAGCTGAATACCCGGTCGGCGACTACAGCATGTATACCGGCGCGCTGAACGCGATCTCCGGCGGCATCGCCACGCTGATAACGACTTCCGCGTCGATCTACGAGGGCACGATATTCATAAACAACCTCATAGCGTTCATGGAAGAGAAAAAGACGATCGTGCCGACGTTGGATACTCCGCTCGAGGTGAAACGCGGCGTAGGTCACACGATACAGTTCGAGAACGTTTCGTTCAGATATCCGGGCGTCGATCACGACATCATAAAGAACATCAACCTGACGATAAATCCGGGCGACACCGTCGTTATGGTCGGCCTCAACGGCGCCGGAAAAACGACGCTCATAAAGCTGCTGACGCGTCTGTACGACCCGACGGACGGACGGATCCTGCTCGACGGTCACGATCTGCGTGAATACGACGTGCAGAAGCTGTACGACATGTTCGGCATAGTGTTCCAGGATTACGGCAAATACGCGGTCTCCGTGCGCGATAACATCGCGTTCGGCGAGGTAGGCAAGAAGATACGCGACGAAAAGATACTTGAAGCCGCGTCGAACAGCAACGCCGCGGAATTCATAGACAAACTGCCTGATAAATACGATACGCCGCTGATGAGATATTTCGAGGAGAACGGCATCGAGCTTTCCGGCGGTCAGTGGCAGAAGCTGGCGATCGCGCGCGCGTTCTATTCGGAATCCGACATACTGATCCTTGACGAGCCGACGGCGTCGCTCGACCCGATGGCGGAGCAGGAGATATTCAATCAGTTCGACGCGCTGCGCGGTGACAAGACGTCCATCTTCGTATCTCACCGTCTGTCCTCGGCGACGACGGCTGACAAGATCATAGTTTTGAAAGACGGCAGGCTGATAGAGGAAGGCACGCACGCGGAGCTGATGCGCGCGCAGGGAGAATATTATACGCTGTTCTCCACGCAGGCGAAGCGTTACATAACTCCGATCGACGACAACGAAGAAAAAGAACCGCCGGCAAAACGCGGCGGAAAACCAATATTCAAAGGAGAAGATGATTATGAAGATCCTTTTTCAGGGTGACAGTATTACGGACTGGGGCCGCGACAGATCGGACCCGCACAATCTCGGATTCGGTTATCCGGGATACGCCGCGAAATACATACGCGAGGCGCTGCCGGACGAAGATATCGAGTTCATCGATCTCGGCATAAGCGGAGATCAGACGGCGAACCTCGTCGCAAGACTGCAGTCGGATTTCATCGATATCGGAGCGGACGTCGTGTCCATCCTTATCGGCATAAACGACACGTGGCACAGAGCCGAAACGAGACAGTATCTTGACGACGGCATATTCGAGCAGAATTACCGCACGGTGCTCGAAGCGGTCAAAAAGACCGGCGCGAAGATCATGATGCTCGAGCCGTTCCTGCTCCCCTGCCCCGATAAGATGTATTTCTACGAGGATCTGTACAAAAAGATACTCATCGTCCGTAAGCTCGCGCGCGAATACGCCGACGCGTATATCCCGCTCGACGGACTGTTTGCCGAGGCGTGCCTGTATAACGATCCGAAGTTTTATTCCGAAGACGGCGTGCATCCCGCTCCCGGCGGCGCGGATTTCATAGGAAAACTCTACGCCGACGCGTTGGTCAGGATGCTGAAGAAATAACCGGTAAATGATAAAAAGCTGCCGCGTGCGCGGCAGCTTTTTTGCTTTTATTTCGCCATGATCAGGTCGGTCAAAAACGTTCCGCCGGTCAGGGTGCCGTATTCGTCCTCATCACTGTTATGAGTTTTTGTCACCTCAAACGTATACGTAACGTTTTTGCTCTCCCCGTTTTCCTCTTTTACGAAATCGAGCGAGAACAGGATGCGGTCATCCGAGTATTCAATTACGTTCATCGCGAGTATTATGTCATACGTCAGGATCTTTTCAAAAGAGTCATCGTCAAAATCTATGCCGTATTCAAACGCCGGCGTGTGCTTTGCCTTTGCTTTATCCGGGTACAGCGCCACTCCGTCGAAAACGTCCGTCGCCTTTATCAACGCCGCCGCGCCTTCCTTTGTAAGATCCCGGTCCAATTCATATTCATGGTAATAGCCTTCGGCGTAAAACAGAGGATAATGCAGATCTTTTGTCAATACGTTCCTGTCCTTTTCCGGCACCTCGTCATAACTGTTGTAGAGCGCCCGGTTCGTATAGCTGTTGTATTCATACTGACCTTCCCGCAAGAGCATATACGTCTGAATAACATATGATACGCTGCCCGCAATGTCGTATTCATATTTCAGTATCCTTTCGACGAATTCTCCGCCCGTCACACGTATCCCGCCGGGATACTCCTCGATCTCAAACGTCAGATTTCTTACAGCCGAGAACATACCGCAAGGGATCGACACGTCTACCGCGATCTTTGCCGTATTTCCCTTTTTCTCTATGAGCTTTGCCGTGCGGTAATTCACTCTGACAACGCTTTGCGGACCCGGATCAAACATATACACTCTGTCGTCAATCACGTTGAACCAGAAGCTGTTGTGCAGAAATCCATCCGTTATTTCACGCGGTATATACTTGTCAAAATACGCGTAGAAATCTGATAACGCATAATACGCGGAGTATTCCTCTCTCATGCGCTCGGGCAATCCCTCCCGCTGTTCGTCGTTTTCGATCACGTGCCATTTACCGATCAGCGCGTCCGGAGCCCAGCCGTACGTGACCGCATCATACAGTTCTCCCGCGGCTTTTATCGCGTCGCGCGCGTAGAACGATATATCGGGGTCGCCGGGGATATATCCGTTAAATCCGACGGCGCAGAGCAGCTTATAGAAATCCGGATAATCGGTCATAAACTCGATCTTGTGCCGCTGTGACGCGACTTTTTTGAAAACGCCGGCGCACTTTTCTATAAATCCCGCAAGCTCGCCCTTATCCTCCGGCAAACTGAACAGCTCTTTCGCATCCGGGACCGTCTGCAGTAATCCGCTTCTGTATCTCAGCGTTATTTCATAGAACATCGTTCCCATCGCCGCGCGTACGTTCACGTCCGTTTCCGCGAAATAATGAGCCAGGATGTAATCGAGCGCGGTCTGGCGGAATTCCGTGTCGTCCGTGCACAGACTGTACGCGATCGCGGCCTTCGTTCCGTTTGCGGCGTACGTTTCTATCGCATAACCGACCGTTTCGTCTCCGCGCGATCTGAACACGTCCTCTATCGCCTCATCGCCTCTGCTCAGAACGCACTTATAGCCCTTATTATACGTGTATGCTTCTGTGAAGTGGTAGTAATACGTCTTTTCCGCGCCGTCGCGCAGGACCTTTGCAGATCCGCTCAAAGACCTCATCGTCGACGACGTATCGCTCATCATCGTGATCTCATCCAGGACGTACGTGTGCGCGTCCGCGTCGGTATCCTTCGCGCGGGTCATATATACGTTTTCGCCGCAGATGATGAAATATTTGGTGCTCGCAATGAACAGGTCGGCGTTGACGCCGCTCGTGATCATTCCGAACTTTTTCCTGAATTCGTCGGCGCTCATATTCGTGACTCTGACGAATTCCCTCTCCTCTTCTCCCCAGTACGATCTGATCAGATCGGCGAGTGCTTCGAAGGACGGGCTGATCTTCACCGTCTCGCAATACTGCGGCGGGATACCTGCCCTGACCGCGTTATACAGCTCGAACAGAGCGGTAAGAGTGTTCCTGACGCCTTCCTCCGCCGTCTCCGCGAATATCGCAGACCAGTCTTTGAAGCCGCCCTTCTTCAGCATATAATACGCGTACTCGCATTTTTTCGCGGTGCTCTCCGACAGATCCTTTGCTTTTTCCGAAAGAGTCTCGTAGTATTTCGAATACCAGCGGATATATTTTGTGCTCTGACCTTCCGCAGACGTGTCCTCTGCGATATTTTCTATATTTTCTCTTTGCCTGTCGCTGCTGATATAATCATCATGCGTCATGTTCATGCAGTAGAATTCGTATATAAACCGGCCCGCGCAGTTGAGCAGCCCTTCGTCGCGTTCGTTTTCCGCCATCAGGACGACGCAGTATTTGAATACATCCTCCGCGTCGCGCTGATTGAACAGATACTCCAGCGCTTCGTCGTATTTGTGCGGATCCTGCAGCAACATAAGACAGCGCTCGATCTCGTTTTCATATACGGCCGCTCCGGTATCCGCCGCCGTCTCCGCTTCCGTCGTTTGCTCTATCACGGGCGCGTCCGTCGTTACCGGAACGCTTTCCGTTTCCGTATCCGCGGGATCTGCGGTCCCGGCGACCGTCCCGCTGTCTTCGTCTGCTCCGAACACGCGACCGATCGCGGAAGCGACGCCCTGCCGCACCGGCTTGACCGACGAGAGAACGCCGAACAGGACCGCGAACGACGCCGCAATCGCGACGCCTTTGAACAGCGGCGAGCCGAAGAACCGGCGCGCCGGTCCCTGTTTTTCGATCAGCTTTTCCATACCGCTCTCAAGTTTTCCGGAGGGAGCCCAGGTCTTGTCTTTTTCGGTAGCGTAATAGTCGCGGACGCCCGCTTCGATCAGCGCATCCTTGAACGAGAGTTTATCAGAACTCATAACCTGCCTCCTTCAGCTGAGATATGATCATTTTCTTCCCGCGGACGATCTGTCCCTTCACCGTCTGTTCGTTTCTGTGCAGCTGCGAGGCCGTCTCTTTAACAGTGTATCCCATGACACACGTAAGATAAAGCGGCGCTCTGTATCTGTCGTCCATGGCACGGAGTATACTTATTATTTTTTCATATACTTCTCTGCTCCAGACCCGCGCATCGACGTCGGCGAAAGGATCGGACGCCGGCGGCGCCTCGTCCAGGCTCTCTGCCTTTTCGGACTGACGGAGCACGTTTACCGCCTCGTTTTTCGCTATCGTCAGAAGATAACCCTTCAGCGCGTCCTCATCGAGCATGTCGATCTTCGGCAGATGCCCGGATATTGAAACAAACGCGTTCTGCACCGCGTCTTCCGCGTCAGCAGTGTTTTTTGTGATACGTTTAGCCGCAGAGAACATTCTGGTACTGTACGTATCGTAAAGAATTTTCAGTTTTTCTTTATCCGAATACGGCATCGTACCGGCTGTGAAAAGTATCATGTCGCCGCCTTTCATCGTTTTTCCTCTTTTTGCCGTTCTGCTTAATAAACGAAAAAAACGCGTTTACGGTTGAGGAAAAATTGTAAATGATTTGTAAACTGTGCCTATCGTGCGGTGAAGCCTCCCGGATCCCGGGAGGCTTCTTTATGATCAATAGTAATCCACTCTCGTGTTGTTGTCGTATACCGGAGGGTACAGGTTTTCCGACGGCTCGATCCCGGCGAGGCGGCAGACCGCTTCATGAGATCTTATTATCAGATCCTCGACGCGTTTGTCGCGCGGCAGGGATTTATCGGGATATACAGGCTCGCCGACCGTAAGCGTCAGCCGGGCGATCTGACGGAATATCTTTTTGCGGATGAATCCGGGTTTGCGGTATGAGAAAGCGAGCGGCAGTATCGGCTTGTCGAACTTGCAGGAAAGATACGCGGCGCCGGATTTGAAGGGCCTTATCGGCTGATAGAATTCCCACATGCTCCCCTCGCTGTAAACGTGCACCCAGCCGCCGTCGAGCTGTTCGCCCAGCGCCTTCATCATCGCCGAGGTGGCGTGGATGTCGTTTTCCGGCACGGGTATACCGCCGACCAAGCGGATCAGCTTGCCGTTTTCACCGCGGACGTTCTTGTCCCAGGCGAGTATATTCGTGCGCCGCGGTATCGCTGCGCGCATTACGCCGATATAGTCCCACATATGTATATGGTTGCTGACCGATATGACGCCGCCCTTCAGTTCTTCGCGATGTTTTTTAAGATTCTTTCTGCCCTTTACCTTCAGGCCGGTCCTGACCGTCATGACCGGGAACACGAGGATATACAGCAGTACGCGGATAAGCGCCTGTTTGAATCTCATCCACGCGGAGCGGTCGACGTACGGATAATCGCGGTCGAACACCGTGCCGTCGTTTTTCTTCACTACAAGGTAGTGCGTTGCCGTATCGAGCGGATACGGATACTTTTTTGTTTTAGGATCGAACATGTCTCTGGTCTCCCACAGGATCGTTATTTCTGCCCCGACGGCACGCGGATCGCGGTGTCGCGTGAAACCGGCTCTCCGAAAACCGGCGTTCCGTCTCCGGCAAAATCTATTTTCTGTATATATGCGTATCTGCCGTCGACTCCGGCGTCCGGCGTCGCCATTCCGTGATATGAGATCCATACATCCGTGCCGTCCGGCGAGTTGAAGAACGAGCAGTGACCGACGCCGTAAACGCCGTTCGCCGTGCTGAACACCGGTTCCTTGCTCTTCTCCCAGTTTTTCGGATCTATGAAATTCTCCTTTGACGTGTCGGCGCCTTTATAGCGCAGCATTCCGAGGCAGTACCATTCGGACCAGCATCCGCTCGCCGAATAAATCAGGAATATATCGTCTCCGTGCCTGAGGAAGCACGCGCCCTCGTTGACGCGGCCGTCGTTGTTTTCGTCGGTACCGCGTTTTTCCCATCTGTATCTCGGATACGTTATGACCTCGCTCCTTGCGCCTGCGCGCCACGGCTCGCTCATCGTGCTTATCATGACGATCTGTCCTCTCGGATCGCCGAAACTGCAGTACGCGGTATACAGATTACCGCTCGCCTCGTCGAAGTAAACGGTCTGGTCGATACAGACGTTGTTTTTCTTCGTAAAGCCCTTGAAAGTATAGTCGCTGTACGGATCTGAAGTCTCCGATTCAAGGCAGAACATGCGCATCGTGCCGAAATCGAATCCGTCCACGCACGCGCAGGAGTAAACGTACCATCTGTCCGTCGTCGGCACGTAATGAAGCTCGGGCGCCCAGACGTTCCAGCCGAGCGTTTTGCCGCCGCCGACGTCGTCGCCGGTCTTGATCAGCTCCTTGCATTCGCCGGATATGAACAGCTCCTCCACTCTCTCACTGCGGTAAAGCCTTACCGCGGTTACCTCCGTGGCGAGTCCGTAATAATAACCGTCGTGATATACGATGAACGGGTCCGGCATTGATTTGTCCGATATAGGATTATTAAACGTTTTCACCTCTTCCGGCACCTCCGCGGTCTCTGCCTCCGTATCAGTTTCGGTCGTATCGGATACGGCCGTCGTTGTCTGTGCTTCCGTCACCTCGTCAGTGGTCTGCGGTCCCGGATCCGTGCAGGCGCAAAGCAGGGTCGCCGCAAGAAGGACCGACGCCGCAGCAGTTTTGATTTTCATGTCATTTCCTTTCCGTCGTTTATAAGTCTATCACTACCATCTGATGTATGAACAGCCGCGGTACCGTATATGAAACGTATCCGCCGTCATAGCTGAAATCGAGCGGCGTCCCCTGCGGCTGAAGCGTGACCGCCGCCGGCGCTCTTTCCGTTTTAACGCGCACATCAACGCCGAAAACCGGCACGACGTCCTCTATCACTTCCACGTTTCTGCCGCGCACCGTCGTATGCGCGAACAGCAGGTGATTGACGAGCCGTCCGTTTTGCCTCATCAGAGTGACGATACCGCGGTCGGGCAGCCCTTCCGCCTTTACGGCCGGCTGCGGCAGCAGCTTTCTGATCATCGCGTCAACGAGCTCTTTCAGATGCAGCGAGCCGAGCGAGGCGTAATCCTCGAATATCCGCCAGCAGATATAGCCGATCTTACCGGATATCACGGCGCCGGGACGGGTCTTGTCCGGGTCCGCCGGGGTATGCCTGTGCGAGCAGAAATGCTCTGCCGTGCGGTTAAAATAGCTTCCGACGCAGAAAGCCGCGGTCGAAAACGACCCGTCCGCTTCAAAAACGTACGACTGCGTCGACATGTGATAATCCGTTATGCCGTTTGTGAATCCGTCGCCCGTCACGGGGCGCATATAATTCGGCTTGTTTTCGTCCTCCGCTGTGAGCCTTATGACGTCCGTGCCGAGAAAACGGCCGTCGCCGTCAAAGCCGGCGGAACCGGTCGCAAGGATCCTGCCGCCGCGGGCGAGATGATCCCGGAGTTTTTTTCCGAGCTCCCCGTCGTACCGGATCCCGTCGCTTATGATCACAAGATTATATCCGTCAAGATCGCAGTATCTGTCGACAACGTCGAACAGGTATTTTTTCTCTAACAGTATGCGGTTCGCGCCGGTCGGGTAGTCGTCGGCGAGCACCGCTATGTCGCTTACGGCTTTCGCGCCGCGGCAGAACGGCTCTTTCGCCTCGACCTCCGCGTACGCCGCGCCGATCAGACGGTACGTCGACATATCGGGCTTGCCGGACGGGTGGAGCTGGTCGCCGACGGAGCATCCGGCGCCGAGCGCAAGCGAAAGCGACGTCTCGTATCGCAGCGCGTTCGGGTGTTTGAAGCCGCCGAATTCGCCCCACGTGGTGTGGAACTTTCCGGTCATGCCGAGATATTCCTTGTTTAAGCATCTGCTGTACGACGCCGTCATCGGGAAATGATCGTAGCCCCAGCCGCCGGTCGGCAGGCTTTCGAGTTCGAGATGCGTGTCATACGAGGCAAATTCGCGGTCGCCGAACGGGATACGCCCGGCGTTGTGGAACACCGCAGTCTCCGGGGCAACGGCGTCTACGGTCTCAGAAACTCTTTGCGTGTAATTGAAATACACTTCCCTGCCGTGTCTGTAAACATCGTTTTGGTCGTCGGGATCGTATCCCTTTTCCTTCATCGATGCGACGCAGTACGGGCAGCGGCACGATCTTATATCGCAGATGTCTAAGAACAGCTCGACCGGGCGGTATATGGTCACGACCTCGCGGATCTGCCGCATCAAAAGATCAAGATACGGCGTGTTGAAGCAGATAAGATGATAGCCGGGCTGATCGAAGCGGATCGTCTGATCCGGCGACGATCTTACGAGATGTTCCGGGTGTTTTACCGCGTACTTCTCGTCAAGTCCGGCCGAGATATATACAGGCGCGCGCACGCCGATCTGACGGCAGGCCTCGAGCTGCGCGCCGAGCAGGTCGAAGGCGAGCCCGGGGTGCATCTCATTCACGCGCGTCGGATGATACGAATATCCGTGATGGCATTTGGAAAAAACGGTGATAGAATCGACGTGCCCTTCGGTCAGCGCGCGCTGAAATTCCGTCTTTTCAAAAGCCCCGCCCACGTTTTTGATCGCGGGCGAGGTATGGAAATCAAGGTGAACTTGTCTGTATCTCATATTATTTTATTACGTCATTTCGATGCCACGGCGGTCTGCGGCGTCTCGTAGTATTTGCCGTTGACCTCGGCGGGCGTATGGTACGTCGGAACGGTGATCATCAGCGCGTGGCGCGCTTCCTCGTCGCTTCCCGACGCCACGGCGTCGCGCAGTATGCGCAGTTTTTCCTGAAGTTCTTCGTCGGATAACGGCGTGTCGCGCTCTATGAATATCAGGTTGTTGTCCGTTTTGTCGAGATCCTCCGTCTTTACGAGCAGCTCTTCATAAAGCTTTTCGCCCGGACGCAGACCGGTCTCGACGATATCGATATCCTTATACGGTATGTAACCGGAGAGCTTGATCATGTTCTCGGCAAGATCGAGTATCTTGACAGGCTGACCCATATCGAGTACGAACAGCTCGCCGTTCTTTGCCATCGCGCCGGACTGGAGCACGAGCTGAGACGCCTCGGGTATCGTCATGAAGTATCTGTTGATACGCTTGTCCGTTATCGTGACCGGACCGCCTCTCGCGATCTGGCGTTTGAACAGCGGAATGACCGAGCCGGCGCTGCCGAGCACGTTTCCGAAGCGCGTCGCGCTGTAGATCGTGCCGGTGCCGTGGCGCGAGAAGCACTGCGTTATCATCTCGCATACGCGTTTGGTCGCGCCCATGACGTTAGTCGGGTTGACCGCCTTGTCGGTAGAGATCATTATGAAGCGCTCGGCTTTGTATTTTTCCGCAAGGATCACGGTGTTGTACGTGCCGAATACGTTGTTTTCGACGGCTTCAACACAGTTTTTCTCCATCAGCGGCACGTGCTTGTGCGCGGCGGCGTGAAGAACGATCTGCGGCTGATAGGCGCGGAACACCTTTTCAAGTCCCTCGAAATTGCACACGGAGACGATCTCGACGTGCAGCTCAAGCGCGGCGCCGTATTTGATCCTCAGCTCCTGCTGGATATCGTACGCGCCGTTTTCGTAAACGTCGAGTATTACGATCGATTTCGGACCCATGCGGGCGATCTGCCTGCAGAGCTCGGAGCCGATCGAACCGCCGCCGCCGGTGACGAGGACTGTTTTGTCCTTAAAATGCAGAGACGTGTTTTCGTCATTGACTTTGAGAGAACTGCGGAAAAGCAGGTCTTCGATGTCGAATTCCCTCAGATGGATACGGTTCGGATTGCCGCTTGATATGAGCGCGTTTTTCTCGTAGACCTTGATCCTGCAGCCGAGCTGCTTGTATTTATCGTAAACTCTTTTTCTCTCCTCGACCGGCATGTCCGGCAACGCGAAAACTATCTCGGTGATGCCGGCGTTAATTACCCTGTCCTTGTTCATCTGATCTTCTGATATTATATCGATATCGAAGATCCTGCGCCCTATCTTCTCGGCTTTTATGTCGACGAAGTATTTAGGTCTGTATCTGCTGCTCTCGTCGGATACGAGTACTTCCGCCAGAGCGGTGCCGTCCTTGCCGGCTCCGACGATGGCGATGTTGATCTTTTCATCACCCCGGTCATCCGTGCATTCCTCACGGATGCCGAAGATCCGCAGAAGCGCGCGGGATATCTTGCCCGCGGCGTCGTTCTTGCCGCTGTGTTTATAGCAGTAACTGTATATGATCCTCGACCCGAGCGCGAGCAGAAGATCCACGCCGATAAGCGCGATCACATCGGCTACGGTGCCGCGCGGCCCGGGGATCACAAGATTGAGCGCGATCGCGGCTGCACAGGCGAAAGCGTCGGCAGTCATCAGCTTTAAAAACGACGGAACGCCGCCGTAGCGCCATACCTGACGGTAAATGTTGAATATGAATCTGAAGATCAAAACGCAGCCGAACGAGATGCACGCGGTGACGTACGGGAACGGTCCGCGGGGGCCGAGAAAATAAAGCACGGCAAGACAAAATGCAAAGACTATCGTGTCGAAAAACACGAGCAGCCAGCGAATGTTTATCCTGCCTTCCTTTTCCTGCTTTGAAGCGAACGCTCCGCTTTTGCGATCTGTATTCATATATGATAAATCTCCTGATGTTGCAACCGTTAATAATGGTCCAGACTATATTTAATATTTTATCACAAAAAAACACAGTT
>JAGDCE010000281.1 GCA_017958705.1 Clostridia bacterium | reverse complement strand
CGGATCGAGAGGCAACGCCGGCATCGGCGGCGATATCGATCACGCGTCGGGCGAAATAATCATAAAAGGCGGCGTGATCACCGCGACCGGCGGCACCGACGCCGCGGGTATCGGCGGCGGCCAGGAAGAAAACAGCGGCTACGGCCCCATCACGATATACGGCGGTGTGATCGAAGCCATCGCAGGAAGCTGCGCCGCGGGTATCGGCGGCGGTCAGGAGAACCCGAACAACAAAGCCGGGACCATCACCATATACGGAGGAACTGTCCACGCGCGCGGCGGTAAGAGCGATCTGCTTGACATGAACGGCGGCGGCGCCGGTATCGGAAGCGGAGAGTTCCAGAAAAGCGGTATGATCTGCATATACGGCGGTACCATCCGGGCGGAGGTTGAAAAATCGTCAGAAGGCGCGGCAATAGGCAGCGGCGGCGGTGATATCAAACACCCGGCAGACGCCGGCCCGATCTACATTTACGGCGGCGACGTCGAGGCGCTGGCGTCCTTCCACGGCGCGGCGATCGGCGGCGGCAGTCTCGGCGGGATCACGCTTGTCCGCATAGAAGGCGGCAGGGTCATCGCCGGCACCATATCGACCCCTAACGATCATACACTTTACGGCGGAGCCGGCATCGGCGGCGGCACGGGAGCCGCGCAGGGCGGCACCGTTGAGATCACGGGCGGTTACGTCGAGGCGCACAGCCAGTACGGCGCAGGTATCGGCGGCGGCGGTCTGTACGGTAAAGACGGCGGAGAAGTCATAATCAAAGGCGGCGAGGTCTACGCGACAAGCTGCTACGCCGCGGGCATAGGCGGCGGAGGCGGAAGACAGGCCGGAAGCAATAAACAGGGCAACGGCGGTACGGTCACCATTACCGGCGGATACGTGTTCGCTGCGTCCGAGGCGGTAGGCGCCGGTATCGGTGGAGGCGCGACGGACGACGGAACCGGCGTCGGCGGCAACGGCGGCACGCTTACCGTTGAAGGCGGCTACGTCGTATCAACGTCCGGATCGTTCTCGTACGACTGGGTCAACTATGTCAGCACTGACGTGCCCGGAGAAGCGGCTGAAGGCTTTGCCGCGGCGCTGGGAGCCCTGCTCGGAAAGTTGATATTCTCGGATCCCGAAGACGTTTCGTCCGGCGCGATCGGCGGCGGTTTCAAAGGAAACGGCGGCGCGCTGATCGTGCGCGGAGGCGTTGTGATAAGCAACGCGGGCGTGGGCGGAAAAGCTGTCGGCGGCGGAAGCAAGTCTTCGTCCGACGGAACCATAAGCCTGCCCGATAATTACGCGGTCAAGGCAGGAACGAACAACAACGACGCGGAATACGTCAACTACGACGCCCGCACGGAATCATGCCGGACCCACATTTACGTTGAGATACGCAGGTGCCCGCACGTTAACGCGGTCTACACCGATATCACAGACACTCATCATACGTTCACCTGCCCGAACTGCGGCGCATCGCAGGTCACTGAGACGCACGAATACGACGACGTGAATGATCACGACTGCAACCGCTGCGGTCACGAGCGCGTTTTCATGACGTTCGATCCCGGCGACGGTACCGGCTATATGAGCCGTCGCGTCGTAGGAAAAGGATCAAAATTCACGCTGCCCGCATGCGTCTTCACGGCGCCTGCCGGAGCGGTGTTCGCGGGCTGGTCGTGCACGGTCGACGGCGAGGTCCGGGTCTATCCCGCCGGGAAAAAGCTCAATCCCGGGACCGATATAAAATTCACGGCGAAATGGACCGCGGACAACAGGTATAATCTGTGGGTCAGCGGCGTGCGCGTCGACTCGGAAAACAAGGACGATATCCTGGGCGACGGCAGCGCCGCATACGACCCCGACACGTTCACGCTTACGCTTGACAGCCCCTCGTTTGACAACGTTCACGAAGGCGCCTTGATATACGCGGACGGCTTCGATCTTACCGTCACCGGCACCGCGGTTTTCGCAGGTCCGGCGTTCGGATACGCGATATACGTGAAAGCCGGCGCGCTGACGGTCGGCGGAGATCTTAAGACTGCGCAGACCGCGACGGTCAACGCTCTGTATGCCGAATACGACGTGACGGTATCAAACGGCACGATAACCGTGAACGGCGGAAGCCACGGCATACTCGCCGGAGGCGACCTGATCATTCGCGCCGAATCGGTACGCGTCGAGGCGAACGGAAACAGATCGTTCGGCTACCGTCAGATCACGATCGAAGAGGGACTCGTCGTCACTGAATACACGTACGCGACAAGAATTCTTCCCGCCGACATCGAACCCGCAAGAGTAAATCACATCGTGCTCGAGCACGGAAACGTAATAATATACGAGCTCAACGGCGGCACGCTTAACGGTCAGTCCGGCCGCGTCCGCCGCACCGTCGACGTGGACGGCTCGGTCGTCAGACCCGATTCCGATCCCGTGCGCGACGGCTTCACGTTCGTCGGCTGGTTCGCGGATCAGGGGCTTACGCTTGAATTTGACTTTGAGCAGCGCGTGACCGAGGATACGACGGTCTACGCCAAATGGACGAAGGCTTTCACGGTGAGCATAGAATGGCAGACCGCGGGCGACGACGAGCCGCTTCCGGAGACCGTCAGCGCCGTGCTTCAGCACCGAGAAAACGGCGGCTGGAGGACGGTGCAGACGCTTGCGCTCAACGCCGAAGGCGGCTGGCGCGGCACATTCACGTACGTCGCCGCACCGAACGACGGCGCGGGCGATCTGTTCCGCATAAGAGAGCTTGACAAAGACAGGATCGTCGTGCTCGACCGCGACGACGAATACTACGCGAGCGACGTGCCGTCCGTGATACTTACGGTCAACGGCGCCGACACGGGCTACCTCGTGTCGTACGACAGAGATGAAAACGGCACGCACACGAAAATCACTAACCAGAGCAGCAAGGTCTATTCCGTCGAGCTCGGCTGGGATATCGACAGGTGGGATCAGGACCGCATCGACGAGATGGAGGTCGTGCTTCAGCGCCGGGTCAATATATTCGACTGGGAAGTGCTTCAGATACTGACGGTCAATCCGGCGAACAACTGGAGCGGTGAATTCGAGCCCGTGCCCGTCGGTACGGTAAACCAGACGACCGGCACGTTCGTGCAGTATAAATACCGCGTGCGTCTGCTCGAGCCGGACGACGAGGAGGAAGAGGAAAATCCTCAGCCGCAGGACGAAGAGCAGGAGCTTCAGGACGCGAAAGAGCGCGTTATATACGACTGGCTCGATCTCGACAAGCCTTTCATCAAGAATATGATAGAGCTCGCTGACCCGGAGAACCTGTGGACGGCCGACGACACGACCGACTGGGTGAACCTTCAGGCGAAGACGATCTTCATACCGCGTTCCCAGTTCGTCGCCGAGATCGACGAATACACGGACGGGATAGGCAAGAGGATCGAGGAGCATGAAACGCAGTACGACGTCAAATACAGCCACGACAGCGGCACCCACAAGACGTCGATAACGAACACCGCGGTGTTCGACGTCAGCATCTTCAAGCGCTGGATCAACTTCGAAGAGGACGATATGCCCGATTCTGTATGGCTGATGCTTGTCAGCAAGGTCCAGGAGGATTACGCCGAACAGCTCGGACTCAGCGAATACAACATTTACACGCCCGTCGCCACCGTCGTATACGGAGATCAGATCAACCTGCTCTCCCTGCCCGGAGGAGAGGACGGCGTGCTTAACGACGCGATAAAGAACGGCCTCAAACAGCTGCTCGGCGACGGGCTGATCCTCAATACCGTCGCGTCGACCGTCATCAAAACGGTGATACAGAAATACACCAACACCGGCATCGCGATAGCAGAGGTCGACGACGAGGGCAGCAACCCGCTCACCGACTGGTGGACCTGGATGGGCGTCAAAAAGTACGGCGCGTTCGGCGTTCCGATGGATTTCGCCGGCACCGAGCTCGTCACGGGCTTCATGGAGATAGTGATCGACGCGATCATCAAGGCGCTCGGAATACCGAAGATCCACTGCCCGGTCATGTACGACCCGATAAACGAGTGCTGGAGCATCAAGGGCTACGCGCTGAGCCTGCTTCATGACTACGAGCTGACCTGCAACGTGATAAACATCAAGTTCCATTCCGATGACGCCCCGACGTCGATCAGCGGAAAGAAGACCTGGGAGGGCGACACGGAAGACGACCGCCCATCCGAGATAAAGATCCACGTCTACGCGAAAGGCGACGACGGGAGCAGGACCGAGATAACGGGTTCGCCCGTCACGGTGACGGCGGAAAACGACTGGTCGTGGTCGCTCGATATACCGTTGAATGACGTCGCGGTCGTGACCGAGGACGGCGAGAACAGCAGCGTAGAGT
>JAGDCE010000280.1 GCA_017958705.1 Clostridia bacterium | reverse complement strand
GGAACAGGGGGTTTGGGGGGTGACGAGCATTGCGCCGCCAAAGGGGTTCCCCGCCGCGAACTGGAGAGCGGTGGGGGTTCACGCAGCGACTCCTTAGCCGTCGAACTTTCTTACTTTGTATCTTATCACAACCGGGATCAAAAATCAATATGATTATGTAAAATATAGGCATAAAATGCAAGATGACGAACTATTCGCCCTTATAATTTGCAAACAACAGCAAAACGCACATTGACAAAAGCTTTATTTTGTGATATTATGTAGAAAGAATTACGGATCGGAAATATAATATGAGAGCAAGATACGTTTTTGAACACATAATGCTTCCCTATCTGCTTGACCGGCGCGGCGGTGATTTCATCTCCGTCCTTATGATGCAGAAAAGCGCTCTGCTTTACAAGCTGTGCGCTTCCGCGTACGCGCAGGAGGGGGAGACGTATAACGGCACCGAAGCCGATTTCGGTTTTGACGCCGCAAGGCTCGACGAGCAGACGATCTGTCTGACGCTGTCGATGCCCGCGCCGCAAGAGCCGGGCGACTGCGAGCGGATCTACGTGCTCGCGGACGGCGAGCCTCTGCGGTCCTCGTTTTTCACCGCGGAGCGCGACGCGGACGGCGGTCTGACGCTATGCGCCCAGGAAGGCGACGTGAGACTGACCTTCGGAGCTTTCGGCGATGAAACGGAAGCCCTGCGGCTCATGCTCGGCGTCCACAAAGACAAAAAAGACGAATGAGAGGAATATACCGATGAGAACTGTCGTAACAAAATTCGGCGGCACTTCGATGGCTGACGCCGACAAATTCAGGCAGGTCGCACATATCATAAGAGAAGATCCCGACCGCAGATACGTAGTCGTATCGGCGCCGGGCAAACGCTTCAAAGGCGATTTCAAGATCACGGATATGTTCTACCTCTGCTACGAAAAAGCGGAGGCGGGCGAAAACATCGACGTCCTGTTCGACGAGATATCCGGCAGATACAACGCCATAATCGACGAGCTCGGGCTGAACATCAGCCTCGACCGCGAATTCCAGCGAATCAGGAACGGCATGTACAACATGACCGGCCGCGACTACGCGGCGTCGCGCGGCGAATACCTCAACGCGAAGATCCTCGCGGCGTATCTGCATTACGATTTCATCGACGCGCGCGAAGTCATATTCTTCAACAACGACGGCACGTTCAACGCCGAATACACGAACGACGTGCTCTCCGCCAGGCTCAAACGCCACGAACGCGCGGTATTCCCGGGCTTCTACGGCGCGATGCCGAACGGCACGATAAAGACGTTTTCGCGCGGCGGATCCGACATCACCGGCTCCAGCGTGGCGCGCGCGGCGGGCGCGGAGCTGTATGAGAACTGGACGGACGTTTCCGGGTTCCTCATGGCCGATCCCCGCATCGTCGACGATCCTAAAATAATAAAGACCATAACGTACCGCGAGCTGCGTGAGCTGTCGTATATGGGTGCGACGGTGCTTCACGAGGATGCGATATTCCCCGTGCAGATCGCCGGGATCCCGATAAACATCAAGAACACCGACAGGCCGCAGGACCGCGGCACGATGATCGTCGCCGACACGCCGGAATACGACACGAAAAACGTGATAACCGGCATCGCGGGCAGAAAAGGCTTCACCGCGATAAACATCTCGAAAGACCTGATGAACGTGGAAGTCGGCTTCGGCCGCCGCGTGCTCGGCATACTTGAAAAGAAAAAGATCAGCTTCGAGCATCTTCCGTCCGGCATAGACACGATGAGCGTGATCGTCAAGAACAGCGAGCTTTCCGGAAAACTCGACTACGTTCTGAACGGCATACAGCAGGAGGCGTGCCCGGACAGCGTGAGCGTCGAGGACGGTATCGCGCTTATCGCGGTCGTCGGCCGCGCCATGGTAAAATCCAAAGGTACCGCGGCAAAGGTCTTCAAGGCGATAGCCGAGGCTGACGTAAACGTTAAGATGATAGACCAGGGCTCAGACGAGCTTAACATCATCATAGGCATCGACGAGGAGGATTTCGAGAAAACGATCCGCGCGATATACGCGGAATTCATCCGCGGCTGATTGTTCACAAAATATCTGTTGACAAAACGAAACTGCGGTGATAAAATCACAGAAAAGCGTTGACGGAGAAAAGTAAACGCACGGAATGCATCCACAGAGAGCGCGTGTTGCTGAGAGCGCGCATCATCCGGCCGTTGAAACTCGCTCCCGAGCCGCCGCGCCTAAAGCGAAAGCGATTAAGCGCGGACGGGGACTCCCGTTACAGAGGAGAGCCGTTTTACGACGGCAGAGCGACAAATGCGGGTGGTACCGCGGAATTTTGTAATTTCGCCCCGGATATCTGCGGATATCCGGGGCACGTTGTTTTTTGGAGGCAAAATGTCGGATTTTATTGAAAGGACGATAAGCGGACAGGTCGAATACATCGCGAAGACGATGCCGGATCAGCTCGCCGTGAAGTATCACAGCGGCTTCGATTACGAGCGCACCTACGCAGAGCTCGACGCCGAATGCGACAGAGCGGCGAAATCGCTGCTCGCGCTCGGCTTCGGCAAGGGCGATCACATCGCGATGTGGGCGACGAACTACCCGCAGTGGATCGTCACGCTGTTCGCCGCGTCAAAGATCGGCGCGGTGTTCGTGACGGTCAACACTAACTACAAAATATACGAGGCTGAATATCTTCTCAGGCAATCCGACAGCGCCTGCCTCGTCATGTGCCGCGGCTTCAAGGATACGAACTACGTCGATATCATGAAACGGCTCGTGCCGGAGACGGCGAAATGCGGCGGCGGTGAAATCAAATCGAAACGCCTGCCGGTGCTGCGCAGGATCATCATGATCGATCCCGGCGTCGACGAGCCGGGGATGATCGGCTGGGACGATTTCATGCGTCTCGGCGAATCGGTCAGCGACGAGATGCTGGCAGAGGCGAAGGCGAAATGCGATCCGCACGACGTCGTGAACATACAGTACACGTCGGGCACGACGGGCTTCCCGAAGGGCGTCATGCTGACGCATTACAACATTTTGAACAACGGCAATTCCATCGGGAACTGCATGAGATTTTCGCCCGCAGACAAGCTGTGCATCCCGGTGCCGTTCTTCCACTGCTTCGGGCTCGTACTCGCGATCATGGCGTCGATAACGCACGGCACGAGCATGGTGCCGGTGAACTACTACCGCCCGATCGAAGTGCTCGAGGCGCTCGACGCGGAAAAATGCACCGCCGTGCACGGCGTGCCGACGATGTACATCGCGATGCTCCAGCATCCGCGCTTCAAAGAATTCAAATTCAACCTGCGCACCGGGATCATGGCGGGTTCTCCCTGCCCCGTGGAAATGATGAAACGCGTGATCGACGAGATGGGCATGCGTGAGATAACGATAACCTACGGTCAGACCGAGGCGTCGCCGGGTTGTACGATGACGACGACGGACGAGACGCTCGAGCACAGGGTAAATTCCGTCGGCCGCGCGATGCCGCACATAGAGACGAAGATAGTCGACCCGTCGACCGGCGAGGAACTGCCCGACGGCGAGAACGGCGAATTCTGCGCGCGCGGCTACAACATCATGAAAGGCTACTACAAGATGCCCGAGGCGACGGCGCAGGCGATAGACAAAGACGGATGGCTCCACACGGGCGACCTCGCGTGCCGGATGCCCGACGGATACTACAAGATCACCGGGCGCATTAAGGACATGATCATCCGCGGCGGTGAGAACATTTACCCGAAAGAGATAGAGGATTTCCTTTACACTTACCCGAAGGTGCGCGACGTTCAGGTCGTCGGCGTGCCGGACGTCCAGTACGGCGAGGAGATCTGCGCGTTCATCATACCGAACGACGGACAGACTGTCTCGGAGGACGAGATCAAAGATTACGTCCGCGCAAACATGGCCCGCCACAAGGTCCCGAAATACGTTATAATCACAGATTCCTTCCCGATGAACGCCGCCGGGAAGATCCAGAAATTCAAGCTGCGCGACGCGGCGACGGAGCAGCTCGGGCTGCAGGACGCGGCGTCGATCGTCACGGCATAGGAGGTTATCATGAAGCTGTCTTTTTCAACTCTCGGCTGCCCCGAATGGCAGTGGAACGACATATACGCGACCGCGCGCGACCTCGGCTACGACGGGGTGGAGATACGCGGCATAGGCAGGGAGATGTTCGCGCCGAAGATGAGCATCTTCAGCCACGAAAACATAGAAAAAACAAAAAATACGATCAGCGGCGCCGGGCTTTCTATCCCGCTGTTCACGACGGCGGCGTATCTGTCCGACCCGTCGCAGCTGCCGCTCGCTGAGTTTGAGATACTCGCGTACGCTCAGCTCGCGCAGAAGCTCGGCGTCAGATACGTCCGCATCATGGGCGAAAAGACGCCGGAACCGCAGTACGAGACGACGGTCAACGAGCTTGCCGAACAGTACGGGCGCTTCTGCGATCTGGCGGCGCCTTACGGCGTGACGCTTCTGATCGAGACGAACGGCATACTCGCCAAGAGCAGCGACATGAAAAAGCTGATCGAGACGGCGGACCGTCCGAATTCCGGCGTCATCTGGGACATTCACCATCCGTACAGATTTTTCCGCGAGTCTCCGTCCGAGACGGCGAAGAACATCGGAAAATACGTGCGTCACGTCCACGTCAAGGATTCTTACGTTGAAAACGGCACTGTGAAATACGCGCTGATGGGCTACGGCGACGTGCCGACCGAGCAGGTGAAGCGGGAGCTTGACGCCATAGGCTACGACGGATTCTATTCGTACGAATGGGTCAAACGCTGGGTCCCCGAGCTCGAGGGCTCCGGCATCGCGTTCCACAGCTACGCCGATTACATGAGGTCGCTTGATGAAGATATTTGACATCCACACGCACATATACCCCGACAAGATAGCCGAGCGCGCCGTTGACGCGCTCGGAAAATTCTATGATTTCGTCCCCGAGGGCAAGGGCACTTACGCCGACATGACCGGAAACGACGCGAAAAGCGGCGTGAACGGTTTTCTTCTGCTCTGCGTGGCGACGAACGCGCATCAGATCCGCCGCGCGAACGAAGCGGTCGCCGACGCCGTGAAAAGAGGCAGCGCGGACGGCTTCGAGGCTTACGGCTTCGGCGGAATGCATCCGTGCGAAAACATGGAAGAGGAGATCGGCTTCTGTCTTGACGCGGGGCTGTCCGGCATAAAGATCCACCCCGACATACAGGGCGTCGACATAGACGATCCGCGTCTGTATCCGCTGTACGATGCGGCGAACGGCAGATTCCCGATCTATTTCCACATCGGCGACGACCGCCCGCAGTACCGCTTCTCCACCCCGGAAAAGCTTTCAAAGATAATGAAAGAATTCCCCCGCCTCGTCGCCGTCGCCGCGCATCTCGGCGGCTATATGGCGAGCGACGAAGCGCTGCAGTATCTCTGCGGCTGCGACCGGCTGTGGTTCGACACCTCGTCGGCGCTCTGGGCGATGACGCCGGAGAGAGCGGACGAGATAATAAGCCGGCTCGGCGTATCGCACATGATGTTCGGCACGGATTACCCGGTAAAGCTGCCGGAAACGGAGCTTCCGAGATTTTACAGACTGCGCCTGACGGAAAAAGAACGGGAAGACGTTTTGTACAACAACGCAAAGACGTTTTTGAGTTAACAAAAGGCGCCCGCCGTGAAAGGACTGCAGCTGTTTTGCTTATCACGGTCTTGCGTCCCGTCTCGTACGATACTCTCACGCCTTGCGTCTGAAAAACCCGATAACAAAAGGGGCTTCCGAAGCCCCTTTTTCCGTTTATTCGATTCAATTGAGATTGCCTGAAAAATCTCCGAGATCTATCACGCCTCCGGCGTCTGCGCGTCCGATATAGGCGGCGAACAGC
>JAGDCE010000279.1 GCA_017958705.1 Clostridia bacterium | reverse complement strand
TCGTTTGAAACGGGTCGTCGAGGGCGCTGACCCCTACTGGATGCGCGGCATAAAAACTGTTATCAAAACACAAAAAAACGCCCGGGACCGTCGGCCTCGGGCTTGCTTTATAATGTTTTGAGGAATCTTTCGATCCGCTCGAGCGCTTCAGTGATATGCTTTACGGAATACGCGTAGGAGATGCGGGCGTAACCCTCGCCGCCTTTGCCGAACGCGGTACCCGGGACGATCGCGACCTTGCCTTCGTTTAACAGCCGCTCGCAGAACGTCTCCGACGGCATGCCGAAAGCGCCGACGTTCGGGAAAACGTAGAACGCGCCTTTCGGCTCGAAGCAGGGAAGACCTATGCGGTTGAGCTCCTCAACTATGTACTTTCTGCGTCTGTCGTATTCCGCGCGCATCATCTCAATGTCGCCGTCGCCGTTTTTCAGCGCTTCGACCGCGGCGAGCTGGCTCGTCGTCGGCGCGCACATTATGGCGTACTGGTGGATCTTCAGCATCTGTTTCGTGATCTCGGGCGGCGCGCATACGAAACCGAGACGCCAGCCCGTCATAGCGTACGCCTTTGAGAATCCGTTCACTACGATACAGCGCTCAGCCATTCCGGGCAGCGTTGCTATCGAAGTGTGTCGCGCGCCGTACGTAAGCTCGGAGTATATCTCGTCGGAAAGCACGGCGATATCGGTGTTCTTCAGCACGTCGCACAGCGGTACGAGCTCTTCGGCAGTCATTATCGCGCCTGTCGGATTGTTCGGTTACGGCAGAACGAGCAGCTTCGTTCTCGGCGTGATAGCAGCGCTCAGCTGCTCCGCCGTCAGCTTGAAGTCGTTTTCGGGCAAAGTCGTCACCGGCACCGGAACGCCGCCGCAGAGCCGCGTTATCGGCTCGTAGCAGACGAACGACGGCTCGGGGATTATCACCTCATCTCCGGGTTCAACAATCGCGCGTATCGCCAGATCTATCGCTTCCGAGCCGCCGACTGTGACGGTTATCTCGCTCATCGGGTCGTAACTGAGCCCGAAACGGCGTTTCATATACGCCGAAAGCTCCCGGCGGAGCGGCACGGTGCCGGCATTCGACGTGTAATACGTGTAGCCGCGTTCAAGCGAGATTATGCCCGTCTCTCGCACGTGCCACGGCGTCGCGAAATCCGGCTGACCGACCGTAAGCGCAACGACGTCGCTTCTGCCGTTCAGCATATCGAAAAACTTTCTTATGCCGGAAGGCTTCAGCTCCGTTACCGTTTTTGATAAGAGTTTACTGTAATCCATCCGACAATTCGCTCCTTATATCGACGTCGCCGCGTTTCATTATAAGACCCTTGTCTTTGTATTTGCGGAGCACGAAATGCGTGGCGGTGGAGATCACGCTCTCCATGGGCGCCAGCTTTTCAGCGACGAAAAGCGCCACCTCGCGCATGGTCTTTCCTTCTATGACGACACAGAGATCAAAACCGCCGGACATAAGGTAAAGGCTCTGTACCTCGTTGTAGTTATATATTCTCTCCGCGACGCGGTCAAAGCCGAGATCGCGCTGAGGAGTTATCTTCAGCTCGATGAGCGCCGTAACGTATTCGCGGTCAGTCTTTTCCCAGTCTATCAACGCGTTATATCCTACTATCGTTCCGTCTTTTTCATATCCGTCTATCATCGCTCTGATATCGCCGACGTCCTTTTCGAGCATTGCGGCAAGCGTTTCCGGCGAGAGTCTCGCGTCTTTTTCAAGAAGTTTCAGAAGCTCGTTCATTTTATTTCTCCTTT
>JAGDCE010000278.1 GCA_017958705.1 Clostridia bacterium | reverse complement strand
GATTTTCAATTTAGCTGTTTTGGCGATAGCCAAACAATTTAGCTGACGCGCTTTGCGCGGCAATTTAGCTCTGACAAACAACAAAGAACAGACTGAATAATTTCCAGCCTGTTCTTTTCAATAATTGCGCACTTACTCACCACGTTTACGCACAGTGAAAAACTTCCTTATCGGGCTTTCCCATTCAGGAGGTCGTTTTTTATCCGATCACTGAAGCATCGTTTTCTTGTGAGACAGCGCGAGCTGAGCGTAGATCAACGCGGCTATGACGAACAGAAGCGACAGCACCGACTGCACCTGCTGGGCGTAGACCGTCACGCCGAAAAGCGTGTTGCCGCGCGCCTGTATCGCCGACATAAGCCTGCCGGAGGCGATCGCGCAGAAGAAGCCGAATACACCGGCGATGCAGTCTTTGAGCGCGGCGGCCTGCACGAAGTATTTCACGTCGACGAAGGCGTACGATATGTTGATCATATTCTGATACGTTCCCGCCATGCTGATGTTATACAAAAGCACGAAAACGATTATCAGCCACCGCGTGCCGGGCGCGGTGAAGACGTTTGCGGCGAAGCCCGCCGCGGCTATTATCAGCGCGAGCTGGATGCCGCGGACGAATCCGTGTCTGTCCGAGAATCTGCCGAAAAGTCTTGAAAGCGCGAATCTTCCGGCGTAACCGATTATGTTTATTATCTGTATCTGTCCGAGCGTATAGAACAGCTCTTCCTGCTTGTAGGTGCCGAGGAATCCGATCGTCGTATATACGGCGCCCCACCAGAGGCATTTAAGTACGACCGTATGTACGTAATTTTTGTTGCCGAGCGTGTTTTTCATTATTTCAGACAGCTTCGGCATTTCTTTCTTTTCCTCTTCTCCGCTGTCCTTTTTTATGAACAGGAGGCACACGAAGTCACCGGCGCAGAACAGGAACATGCAGATACTCGACAAGAGGAAGCCGCGGCTGAGGTCGCCGCTCTCGTCGAGTTTGTCGATCGCGTAACCGAGCCCGAGGGAGACGATCATGCCCGCGAAAAGCGAGACCATCTCTTTGACCGAAGAAAAGCTCGCGCGTTTGTGAGGATCGACGAACGAATTGCCCCATTTATAGATCAGATTCGTCACGAAGTAGTTGCCGAAATACGCGCACAGGATGCAGACGATGAACACGGCCCGTCTCGATCCGTTCCCGATCGGCAGAAACGGTATCAGGTACAGGCATGAGAACAGGAACTGCGCGGCGGTGTGGAATATTATCGCCGTTCTTTTGGTGTGCCGTATCCTCCCCATTATCAGAACGGAAAAGATCTGAAACAGGAAAGAAAGCGAAATGAACGACGATATGATGCCGCACAGCGCGTCGCTCGTTCCGAAGTATTTGAGCAGCTTCGCTATGAAGGCGTCCGTGACGAGCAGGGCGATGAAATGCTCGAACATGCACTCGAGGCTGTACGCTCTGCGCGAGATCTTATAATCTTTGCTTGAATAGATATCAGTATTTTCCGACATTGTACTTCTCTGCCTTGCGATGAAAATTTAAGAGTCTTTTTTGCGGTCGTTATTTTACCTCTTTGAACGCGGAGTGCGATCTGACGTACGTTTTGTCACTTTCGACGTAATAGCGGACGCCGTTGTTTGTAAAAGCAAAATCTTTCGTCACCGTTATCGTAAAGTCTTTGCCGCCGGTGTATTCCGAAAGCCATCCGGTGTGGATCAACAGCGTCACCGTGTTGCCCTGGCAAAGGATGGTTACCGGGACCTTGTGACGGTCGACGGAGCTGCCCGGGAATTCTGCGAACGAATATCTGCTCATATTCTTCTTGTTGATCTCCTGCAGCGACACGCCGTTTATGAGGACGTTAGCCTCGACGTCCGGGAATTCTTCCGGCCTTGAATGAAAACGGTATTCGACGCCGTCGAATATGCCGCACGGATACGACATGAATACGTATGTGTAGTTCGCGTCGGACGGTCCGGGGCTGAGGTGCGTGACGTTGAATCCTTCGGTGATATCCGCCTCGTCAATGATCACGGTGAATCTCAGCGAGCCGCCGTCGGCAAACGTCATGACGCCTGTCAGATTTCCCTTTCCCGCGTTTTTAACCGATTCCGCCGGCAGGACCACGTTTTTGCCGTCCTGAGAAAACGGGAGCTCGACGCCGCCTAAAGTTATCTTTGAGATTTCCGCCTCCTCGAACAGAGTCAGCTTCAGATCCGCGCCTTTTGCGGTGGAATACGCGAATTCCCTGACCTTCAGCTCGTACGCTTTCTCTTCTTTATAGCCGTCCCGGTCGAGCCCGAGCATTATCGCTTTGATGTTATAGATCTCCTGCTTCGTCAGACCGATCGACAGCAGGTAGTTTTCGGTCTTTTCGCTTATCGTGTCGCCGTTGAAGCGCTCGAGGTTTTCGAACACCGGGATAAGCTTGACCTTCGATCTCTCGCCGACCTTTGAAAACGACGTGATCTCGAAATCCTGTATTATCTCCTCGCGGCTGACGCCCAAAAGCGAGAGGATTATCGCCGCTACCGTGCCGGTCCTGTCGGCGCCGGCCGCGCAGTGGAAATATATCGGATAATTCTTTTCATCGGCAAACGTGCGGAAGACCTGCCGGTAAAGCCCCGCCTGTTCGGGATAAAACGCGCCATGGAAGTTGACCACCGCGACCTGAACGTAGTTTTCCGCGCTCTGCAGCGCAGCGGTCGTCCTCCGGCAGTTCTCTTCCGTGCTTCGCAGGTCGAGCTCGGTATTAACGCCGACCTCGTCGTTCAAGAATTTTTTGCCGATGTTGTGAAGCGTGCTGTGATCGGCGTCGATGCAGTTGTCGAGCGCCGAGCCGCGGAACACCATGTTCTGCAGCACCTTGTGACCGTCCTCTGTCACGTAGCCGCCGAGATCGCGGACGTTGCCGTAATGGCCGCCGACGTTGAGTATCCTCGGCCCGAGCGAGGTCGTCGAAAACGTCAGCGTATCGGACGACGACGCCTCCTCGCCCACGGCGGTGACTCTTATGTAATACGTCGTCGCCTTCAGCAGATTCGTCAGTCTTCGTTTGAGCGTCGTCGCAGACAGCGTAACGGGGGAGCAGTCGGAAAAATCGGGGTACAGAGAACATTCGAACACGAACGACGACACCGGGTCCTCGCCTGAATATTCCCATTCTATGACGATATCCTCGTGCTGATCGGTCGTGCCTTTTATGAAATCGCTGACCTCGGCGTCCGCACCGGCTTCGAGATACGCTCTGACGCTGTCGATATACGGATAAACAACGTCGCCGGTCGGCTTTATCTTTACGCTGCCTTTGAGCGACGGCTGAGGCGGCTCTGTCTCAACGTCCGTCACGGTATCGGTCGCGGGCGCTGGGACGGAGGTCCCGTCCGCGGTGCTTTCCGTGTCGTTGCCGGTCTGCGTACACGCGGCCGCGCTCAGTATGAACAACGCCAGAAACAGCGAAATCATACGCGTCATGACACGCCTGATACTGTTTTCATCTTTCGTAAAAATCCTCATCACAGACCCCCGAAACGTTTTGATATACCGATTATACACCATAGGCATGAAAAAGTAAATGCGCAATCGCAGATTTTTACATATTTTTTTAAATTTCGGCGCCTGCTTCGCGGCGGTGACGGAAAGGCGGTACGCCGTTAATATTTCGCTTTCGGCAAATTCACCGCAAAGATATTGATTTGATGTTTTTTTTATGATATATTACAAACTGGAATATGTTCTAATCCTTTTACAGGGTCCGGAAAGTGAAATGAAAAATAACGAATTGCAAAACAAACGCAGAAAGGGAGCGGCGGCGCTGTGTGCGCTTCTCCTTTCCGCCGTCATGATCATCGGCTGCGGATGCACTCCGCACGAAGGAGGCGACCAGACGACTGTCCCGACGACGACCGTCCCCGCCGACACGGGGAACGGGCAGACGCCCGGGCCCGGGCCGTCGGAATACGACGGGATCGTGATATCGAAGGTCTACGGCAACGGCGGCGGCAACAATTCCGCGTGCGAACACAGCTTCATAGAGCTGACGAACACCGCGGATTCTCCGGTCGGTCTCGGCGGCCTTGCGGTGTACTACAGGACGGGCGAAAAATCCGAATATATCTCGTTCGAATTGCCCGACACGGAGCTTGCGGAAGGTCACAGCTATCTCATCCGCGGCGCGTCGGCGTCCAAGAAAACTTCAAAATACGATACCGCAAACGAGGTCATACGGATCGAGGAATTCGACGCGGAATGGGACGTCGCGCTGAACAACAAGGATATAAAACTCGTGTTAGCACCGGCGGGACTGAAGCTGAGCACGGCGACGCTGCCGGAAAAACTTCCCGGGATCGTCTCCTACTTCGTCGCGTCGGACGTGCTCGACGTCGACACGGGATACGTCACCGGCATCTCGAAAAATAAAGTCGCGGTCCGCACCGCGCTGAAGCGGGACAGCGGATATTATCTGCAGAACCTGACGAAGTCCACGACGGAAAAGCTTGAGCAGATCGTGCCCGTCACGTCCGACGGCAAGCGCGCCGCCGTAATCGGCTCAAAGCTCGAAGAGATCAGATTCTCATACGCCGCCGGCTTCTACAGCGAACCGCTCGATCTTGAGCTTGCGGCGCCGGAAGGATACGATACGATCTACTATACGATAGACGGCTCGGACCCCTCAACGTCGAACACGAGAAAAAAATATGTAAAAACGATAGAGCTGGCGGATACTGCAAATTCGTCATTTGGCCGTACGTACGTCGTCGGACTGCATTACGTCGGAAATATCGCCTCCCCCACCCCCTCGATGATCGGGGCTCACGTAATCAAAGCCTGCGCATACAACGGCGAGTCTTATACCGGAGTATATACCAATTCGTATTTCATCAGTTCCAAAATGGCTGAGTACGGCGTAACGGTGATGTCGGTCTCTCTTGTAAAGAGCGAGATGTTCGGCAATCCCGGCTTTTACCACAATTTCAACGCGTCGTCAAACGAGCCGAATACGCGCGGCAAGGCGTTTCTCGAGGTATTTGACGAAAACGGGATCCGCCGCGGATATTCGAACGTAGAGCTCTCCATAAGCGGTCACGGCTCGTCCGGCACCGGAATGCGATCGATGAAAGTGTTCTTCAAAGGCTCGGAGAACATCGCCGACGGCACCGAATCAAAACTGAATTTCGACCTGTTCGACGGCTACGCGAAAAACTGCAAGGGTCAGAGCATAACTGATTTTTCACGTCTGCTTCTGCGAAATTCAGGCAACGACTGCGGCAATTCCTACATCCGCGACTCGTTCATGCAGCGGGTCAGCCGTACTATGTACAGCGATACGATGGCATACGCGCCCGTACTCGTGTTCATCAACGGAGATTTCTGGGGCGTTTATAACGCACGCGAACGGTACAGCGGCGATTACGTCCAGTCTCATTACGGCATAGACAAAGACAACGTCGCATTAATAGAAAGCGATTATTCCCAGGTCCACACGAACCAGAACGCGCCGTTCATCGTCACCTCGGGGCTTGATGACGACGCTGACGATTTCAACGAGCTTGTCGAGTTTATAAGACACAACAGCCCTGAAATACCGGAAAACTATGAATATGTGCTTGGAAAGATCGACGTCGATTCTCTGATGGATCTGTTCATTTCACGCATATATTTCAGCGCTCTCGACTTTCCCGGAAACAACATCAAGGTATGGCGCAACCGCGCCGCAGACGATCCGTCCGGCGCCGACAACAGATGGCATTTCTGCATGCTCGACATGGATATGGGTATATCGTTCTACAAGGACGCGAACAACACGACGGAAAATTCCAACTGCTTCGGCTGGCTCGGCTCCGACGGTACCGTCGCCAGTACGATCATCCACCGTCTTCTGGCGAACAGTTCGTTCAGAGTGCGGTTTCTCGCGCGGTTTTATCAGGTATTGAACGACGTTTACGTTCCCGAGCTGATGGAACGGGAGCTCGACGGCATAGTCGCCGAAAGAGAGCCCGTCGTATATCTGCTGACGGAACGCTGGGGCGCGAGAACGGACTACTACAAAACGGCGATCTCGGATATGCGGAAGTTCATCAATAACCGTTACAATTACGCTCTGAATTTCCTCTGCTCTTATTTCGGCGTGTCGGAAAACTACCTTATTCGCATAAGCGGCAGTTACGTATCGGTCAAGTTCTCGGAGAAGCGCCTGAACGTCAGTGTGAACGGCGAACAGGTATACAGTCCGCATACGGAAAAATTCGAGCAAAGCCTGACGTTCGACGTCTCGGCGCAGGCGAAAGAGGGCTTCGAGCTCGTGGCCGTGATCTTTACGGACGTGAACGGCAAAGTCAGCCGATATGAAGGCGGCACGGCAAGGATCACGACGGACGTTTCGGGTGAAGTCAGCTTTGAAACGAAAAAGCTGGCTGTCGCGGCCGATCTTACGGTGCGTCCCGGGATCGTCGCCGGCGGGTGTGAGATGTATTATCTGTCGCCCGAAGGAAAACTCTACGCGTGGGGCAGCAACAGCAACAACGTGCTCGGCGCGGGAGCGTCGGAGCAGGTCGTCACGACGCCGAAGCTCGTCAGAGAGAACGTGGCACGGATCGAAATCTGCCACAGCAACGATCTTGAAAACGGCAACGACAGCATTTCCGCGGCGATACTGACGCTCGACGGCGACATCTTCACGATAGGCGCGTCGGTAATAAACGGGCTCAACACCTCGTCGTCGTGGACACTCGTCGAATACGACGGCGTACCGGCGGAGATAAGCGTGGGCTTCGACCACCTGCTCGTTCTCGACAAGGACGGCTCCGTGTGGGGTATCGGAAACAACAGCTACGGTCAGCTCGGCAAGGAAAACGAGGGCGGCACGGCGACGTCGTTTACCAAGATAGCGGACAACGCGGTGATGATCTCGGCGGGACGCAGGAATACCGCTTATATCGATCAGAGCGGCGACTGCTACATACTTGGCGATGCGCGCTGGAACAAGTTCCGCGAGTCCGTTGACAACATC
>JAGDCE010000277.1 GCA_017958705.1 Clostridia bacterium | reverse complement strand
ATGGGAGGGGAACAGGGGGGCGTGGGGGGTTGGCGCGTAGCGCCAGGAGGGGTGGGAGACCCACCAAGAATGTCGGCGGATAGGGGGTCCCCGCCGCGAACTGGAGAGCGGTGGGGGTTCCCGTAGCCGACTCCTTAACTCGCCGCAGGCGAATATCACTTGCACGCAGTCAAATATCACGTTCCGCCCGGCGGAACATATCACTCCGCGTAAACGGCTCTCAATCGTAGAATCCCTGCTTCGTGAACGTTTTTCCGTACTCTTTCAGCTTCGCTTCGCGGTTTTTGTAGTCCGGGATATACTTCTGCACGAGCGCGTAGAAATCGGCGTTATGGTTTTTGTACGTTATATGGCTCAGTTCGTGGACGGCGACGTAGTCGATGCACTCCTCGTCGGTCATCATCAGCATATACGAGTAGTTTATCCTGTTTCCGCCCTTGCCGCCGCAGCTGCCCCAGCGCGTTTTCGCGCCCGTTATACGCGGCGCGGGAGGCTGCGGGAGGCGCATGACCGACGCCCAGCGCGCGGTCTTCTCCGCCATGTACCTCTTTCCGGCCGCTTTGAAGAATGCTGCCAGCGCCGATACGGCGGCGGCGTTGTCCGCCTCCGGCGGCAGTATGAACCGCTCGCCGTCAAAGACGGTCTTCCCTTCGCCGTGCGCGACAGGATAGGCTTTGCCGAGATAATATACCCGCTGTATCCGCCCGTCCCGCGGCGCGCGCTCCTGCGAATGCTTTCGTATCCACTCCGCCCGCTCTTCAAGCAGCTCGTTTATCCGCGCGCGGCTCATGCCCTTCGGCGCGTGAACGACGACGGAGCCGTCGCGCTTTATCTGTATGCCTACCGTTTTTCTGTCGGAATATATGACGGTCGCGTTCATTTCGCGGTCTTTTCGTCCTTTATCTCCTGCAGCTCGGCGAGGAACGTCTCTACGTCGCGGAACTCGCGGTAAACGGACGCGAACCTGACGTACGCGATATCGTCAATGTCTTTCAGCCGCTCCATCACGAGCCTGCCGATCTCGCCGGACGGGACCTCTTTTTTGCCGGTCGCTTTTATCGTGTTTTCAACGTCGCGCACGAGCGTTTCGATCTGCGCGGACGACACGGGGCGTTTGTGGCACGATTTAAGCACGCCGTTCATCAGCTTTTCACGCGAGAAGACCTGGCGCGATTTGTCTTTTTTGACGACCATCAGCGGCGTTGACTCCGCGGTCTCGTAAGTAAAGAATTTGTTTCCGCAGTTCGGGCAGACGCGGCGCCGTCTGATACAGCGTCCGTCCTCGAACGGCCGCGAGTCGACGACCTTCGTATCTTCAACTCCGCAATTCGGACATCTCATAATTCATACCTTCCTTTGTTGATTCGTGTTTAATTCTATTATACTCACAATATATTGTGTGTCAATAGATTTTTTATCAATATAATGGGAATTTTTGAAAATTGGGGTTGATAATTACAATAAAATGATGTATAATGACATTCGGGTGATGATATGAAGCTTTTTGAAAAAAGACCGCTGTGTTTCGCGTGCTCCGCGGCGCTCATCCTCGCCGCGGTGTCGGCGTATGCCGGGCTTTTTTTCGCCGCCGCCATGCTCTGCGTCTGCGCGGGAGGCGCGCTCGTATCCGTCCCCCTCGGCGGAAGAGTCCGGCGCCGGGTCCTCGTTATCGCGGCCGTCTGCGCCGCAGTATGCGCCTCCGCCGTCGTTCGCTTCGCCTCGGTCAGAGCCGTTGAGACCGGCGCGGTATGCCGTATCAGCGGATACGTGACCGCCGACGGCGACGGCCTGTACAGGATCGTAAAGATCGAGCGGCAGAACGGGCGCAGAGTCGACACGTGCGCCGTCTGCTACGGCGATCTGCCCGCCGGATTTTCGGAATTCGAAGCCGACGCCGTGCTCTCACCGTACGACGGCGCCGACAGTCTGCGCATGCGCGGGAAAAACGTGTATTTCAAAGCGGAGCTGTCGGGGCAGGCGGAGGAAGGTCCGGCTCGCAAAAACCTGCGTTACTGTGCCGAAAAGCTGCGGTCCGCCGCCTCGCTTTGCTTTTACCGCGTCTGCGACGAGGCGGGCGTGCTCTGCCGCCTGTTCCTCGGGCGCAACGACACCGCGCCTTACATCTTCGTCTCGGACATGCGCAATATAGGGCTCTCACACCTGCTTGCGGTCAGCGGTCTGCACGTGACGGCGCTGCTCGCCGGATGCGACTTCATCCTGTCGCGTATCTTCGGCAAAAGCCGCAAAAAAGCGGTGATTTTGTCGGTCATTGCGCTGCTATACATGGCGGTCACCGGCTTTTCCGGCTCGGTTACGCGCGCGGCGGTCTCGTACGCCGTCTGCTCGGCTGCTGCTTTGCCGACGCGCAAATACGATCTTATAACGACCCTGACCGCGGTCTGCGCCGGAGTCGTGATATTTGATTTCAACTCCGTCTTCGACGCCGGGTTCGTGCTGTCGTTTTCCGCGACGCTCGGCATAATAACGCTCGGCTCGGACTGCGCGTTCCGCGTAGGCCGCCGTCTCGGCGCCTCTCATCCGGTCCTGTCCGGACTTCTTTCCTCCGCGTGTGTGACGCTGTCGGCGCTGCTGTTCACGCTTCCCGCCGCGGCGCTGTACTACGGCAGGCTCGCTTACGGCGCCGTGCTCTATAACGGCGTCGCCGCGCCGGTCGTAACGCTGCTGCTCTATCTGTGCCCGGCGGTGCTTCTGACGTCGCGAATACCGTTTGCCGGCCGTGCGCTCGGTCTGATCTGCGACGCGCTTTGCCGCGCGCTTTCCGCGTTCGCGCACGCCGTCTCGGGCAGCGTGCCCGCGGTCTCGGTCAGATACGTCTTCGTCGCGCCGCTTTTGTGCGTGCTCGCCGCGGCGCTGATCACGGCGTCGTTTCTGACCCGCCGCCGGCGCGTTTACGTCTGCATACTGCTCTGCTTCTGCCTTACGTTTTCGGCTCTCGCCGCCGTTTTATCCTTGACTTTTTCCGCCGAAACGGTTATAATCGTATCGGCAGGTAAATACGGCGACACGGTCGCGGTCTGCGAGCGCGGGCGCGCGACGGTATTCGACATGACGCCCGGCGGCAGCGACGGATATTACCGTCTCTGCGAGGCGCTTTTGCGGTACGGCGTGACGCACGCCGACTACGTTCTCTGCTCCGGCTCCGGCGGCAGGCAGCTGCAGCAGCTCGTCACGGTCTGCGGCGGCTTCGATATAAGAGACGTATACGTGCCCGCCGACATGACGGAGACGGCGCGGCTTCTGCTGCACGGAAATGCGCTCGCCGCGAAAGACGTCTACGGCTCCGTGACCGTGAAAGAAGACGACGGCGTGTATCTGCTGATCAAAGACGCGGTGTACGTCGGCTCGGCCGGAAAATCTGCGCAGGCCGCGGCGGACGGCGCGCGGACGGTGATCGTCGGCAGTCTCGCCGACGCGGACGCCATGGACCTGCCGCCCGACACCGTTTACGTGCTTAAAAACGAAGGGATGAGCGCAAACGAAGCGCTTACGGTGATAAAAATTGAGTGAGTTTTACATAAAAAACAACGTGCTCCGCTCCGCCCTGCTCGACACTGCGGGCATCGTCCACGGTTTTTCGACGCGGCTCGGCGGCACCTCGGCGCTTGAATACACGAAAAGCATGAACCTCGCCTTCGGCAGAGGCGACAAAGACGAGGTCGTGATCGAAAACCGCCGGCTTTTCGCCGCCGCGGTCGGTTACGATCCGGCGCGCCTCGTCACGGCGGATCAGATCCACTCCGATATCGCGGTTTACGCGGACGGGAGCGTTTCGTCGTTTCCCGGCGCCGACGCGCTCGTGACGGACGTACCCGGAGTCGCCGTCGGCGTAAAGACCGCCGACTGTCAGCCGATACTGTTTTCCGATCCGGAAGCCGGGATCGTCGCGGCGTGTCACGCGGGATGGCGCGGCACCGTCGCCGCAATAGCGGAAAAGACGGTTTGCGAGATGGTACGCCGCGGCGCCGACCGGAAAAGGATCCTCGCCGCGCTCGGTCCGTGTATCGGAAAATGCTGTTTCGAGGTCAAAGACGACTTTATCGACGCCGTCCGCGCCGCCGATCCCTCGCTTCTGCGGTTTATCGACTCGTATCACGCGGATCTGAGCGGGATGAACGAGTATATACTCGCCCGCGCCGGAATAGCTCCCGAACACGTCGCGGTCTGCCTCGACTGCACATGCTGTGACGGCGGGCTCTACTACTCTCACAGAAGGCAGCGCGGCGTGCGCGGCACGATGATGAGCGTTATCTGTATAACGACGGGCTCGCCCGTTTAAGAAAGGATAAATGATATGACGAAACTGTACGATATCACGGTCGAAAGGGTGAAAACGCCGCTCGCGGTAAAGTGCGAAGGCGTGCGCTTCGGCTGGAAGCTCGACTCCGACGCAAAAGACACTTTCCAGACCGGCTATACCGTCCGGGTGAAGCTCGACGGCGCCTCGGTCTGGGAAAAAAGCGAGCAAAGCGGTGAGACGACAGATATCACCGCGGACGCCGTACTTCTGCCCGGCAGACTGTACACGGTAGAGATCGAATCGCAGACGACAGACGGGCCCGCGTCCGGCGAAAGCCGTTTCGCCACCGAACCGGAGATAAAAGGCTCGTTCATCAGGCCCGGCAAGCATATCGAAGGCGCGTGCGTCTATTTCAGGCGCGAGTTTTCGTGTGAAAAGCCGGTCAGGCGCGCGACCGCGTATATCGCCGGTCTCGGCTACGGCGTGCTGTATCTGAACGGCAAAAGAGTCGACGGGATATACTTCGACGCGCCGTTCACGAACTATGAAAAAGAGGTCCTTTACCGCGCATACGACGTAACAAAGCTTCTGACGGACAAAAACTGCATCGGCGTTCACTGCGGTGAAGGCTTTTACGCGCAGAGCCGCGTATGGGGGAACAAGTCCTTCAAATACGGGAATATCTGCTGCTTCGCGCAGGTCGATATCGAATACGCCGACGGCAGCAAAGACGTCGTGTTCACCGAGCCCGGGACGTGGCAGACGATGTACTCTCCCACTATCCTCGGAAACGCGCACGGCGGCGAGATACACGACGCGCGCCGCGAGACGCCGTGGTGCGAGTTCGGATACGAGGACGAGGATCTGCGCCCCGCGGTCGCCGACACGGTGCCTAAAGGCCCGCTGCACGGCGCCGTCATGCCGCCCTGCCGCGTGATCAGACGCGTCAGGACTAAGGCGATAAAGCAGATACACGGCGAGGACAGCGGCCTTTGGGTGTTCGATATGGGCGAGAATTTCGCCGGCACGGTCACGCTGCGCCCGCCGCACAGCGCCGAGGGCAGCACATACGTGCTGCGTTTCGCAGAGACCGTCGACGAAAACGGTCAGCTCGACTACCGCAGCACCGGCGTGTATCACGTCTGGTGCCAGCAGCAGCATATTTATATCAGCTCGGGCAGGCCCGGCGAGGAATGGACGCCGGAATTCAACTGGCACGGCTTCAGATACGTGGAGGTGACCGGATTCTTCGGCCGCGACCCGCAGCCGGAGATGATCGAAGGTCTGGCGATAAGCACGGATTTCGACACGACCGGAACGGTCAGGACGTCGAACGAGGATCTCAACGCCCTGCAGACGGTCATGATGCGCACGATACGGTCGAATTATCACGGCTTCCCCGAGGACTGCCCGGCGCGCGAGAAATGCGGCTGGCTCGGCGACGCCGAGGTCGTATGCGACACGGCGATATACAACTATGACATGGCGGCGAGCTACGAGAAATATCTGCGCGACATAAGGACGAGCCGCGACGTGTACGGCGACTGGACGATGATCGCGCCCGGAAAGCGCACCTGCGGTTTCGGCACGCCGCTTTGGGGCTGCGCGCAGGTCATAATACCGTATAAGCTTTATAGGCTTTGCAATGACAAGGCCGTGCTCGAGGAGAATTACCGGTATATGTGCGACTGGATAGAGCACGAGAAGAACAGGAGCAGGGACCTGATAATCGACGAGGGCCTCGGCGACTGGTGCCCGCCGGTCGGCAACGGCGGGGAGCGGCGCATACCCGTGGCGCAGTCGTCGACGTTCATGTTCTATGAGACGACGGTGATAATGGCGGAGGTCAGCCGCCTGCTCGGTCACGACGGCTCCGTTTACGACGTGCTCGCAGAGCGGATCAGAGACTCGCTCAACCGTCATTTCTACGATAAAGAAAAGCACAGCTACGGCTATCAGGCGTCGAACGGCGCGGCGTGGCTGCTCGGCGTCGTGCCGGACAGCGACAGAGACGCGCTCGTAAAGGCGACGCACGATATGATAGCCGCAGACAAATACGTGATGACGACCGGAATCTACGGAAACAAGTACCTGATCCCGATGCTGTTCGAGACCGGACTCGGAGAGGACGCGATGAAGATAATGTTCGGGCGCACGTTCTTCGATTTCGGAACGATGCTCGACGACGGCGCCACGTCTCTGTGGGAGTGCCTGGAGATGAGATCGGTCGGAATGAAGGGCTTCGTCGCCTCGTACGACCACCCGATGCACAGCGGTTTCGCGTATTTCTACTACGCGCAGCTCGCCGGCATAAAGCCGGTCAAACCCGGATTCAGTGAATTCACCGTCGCCCCCTGCCTGCCCGGCGCGCCGGATAAGGTGTACGCGGAGCTTGAAACGGTGAACGGCCGCATCGTCTCCGACAGAGACGGCGACACGCTGAAAGTCAGAGTCCCCGCGAATACCCGCTGTCGCATCGTCTTCGGCAAGACCGATATGACCGTCGGCTCGGGCGAGTATACGGTAAAAGCGTAAGACAAAGAAAAAAGCTCCCGGACACGGGAGCTTTTTTCAGTTAAGAGGTAAGAGTGAATAGTGAATAGTTTCGGTGTCCCTACGGGAACCCCCACCGCTCTCCAGTTCGCGGCGGGGAACCCCTACTGCGGGACGTTCCGTGCGCTACGCGCATAAGGGGGTTCCCCTCCCCCCCTATCCGGGAACCCCCACCGCT
>JAGDCE010000276.1 GCA_017958705.1 Clostridia bacterium | reverse complement strand
GCCTCCTCCCCGTTTTCCACAGGAAGCTCCGCCTCTCCGTCCTGAATTTCCGAAGGCTGTTCATTGACTTCCGTTTGAGTTTCCGGAGACTGTTCGTCGACTTCAGTCCGTGTTTCCGCGGGCTGCTCGGAGTCGGTCGAAGTATCGTTCTCGGGCTCACCCGTCACGACCGGTTCCGCAGACGTATCCTGTTGAACCGGCTTGATGACGGTCGATCTTGTAATCCCGTCAAGATACCGCACGGGGATCTTGGTACAAACGGTCTGGTCTTCCCAAAGCGTCATATACAGATCCTCGTTCATACAGTAAGTGTAAGCGGTCGTCGTACCCGGAGAGAAGAAATAGGAGTTCGCCCACATACCGAAAAACAGGTTCTCCGTTTGCTCGGACGATCCCGCATAGATCATAGATATGGGATTGCCAGCGGAGCGGTTTTTCGTCATATAAAGGTAATAGGGTTCTTCGGCGCTGATGGGCGTGCTGGATACTCTTACATACAGCGCGCGGGAAATGCTGATCGCCGCCGCGGTGGCTCCCTCCTCGCTTTTCGACGACGGGTCGACGACCCGCTCCTCTTCAAGCAAACGGACAGTCTCTTCGGAAACGGCTGTGATGTTGGTGATCGCCTTCTTGGGGTTCGCCGTGCGCTCATAGGCGATGATCGTATAAGTTTCCGTCGAATCGTCGATGTCGCCTTCGACGTAATAGTTGTATCCGCGTTCGCACGCGGTATATACGGCGTTCCACTTGTCCGTGTCGGTGACGACGCCGATCTCGCTGATATAGGGGCGCACGATGCCGTCGCGGATCTGGGCGAGGTAGACTACGCCGGTGGTGCCTGTGTTTTCAAGGTCCGCGGGAGCGCCGCTCGGCGTGCGGACGATCTCCGCTCCGTCGTTGGTGATGGGGTACAGCACATCTGATGTCGCGGAGTCGCCGCGAAGCACGTCCAGGCCGACGAGGGGAGCGCCCGCGCGCTCGTCAGTCGTCGCGTAGATGCAGCCCGCGCTGCCTTCGATCCCCGTGTCCACGTCCACGTGGCTCACGCAGTTGTAAACGAACCCCTTTGAGTCTGTGCAGGTATCGCCCACGTCCGGGGAAACGATCACGTTCGTGATCGGCGCGCCGGTGTTCTGCTTGAACGCGAGATACACCTGCGCGGCGGGGTCGGAAGTTACGTTGAGTCCGACCATCATAACGGACCAGCCGTCCGCCTCCAGCGTCGCCACGGCGTCTTCGCCCGCCGCCACGCGCAGCTCCGTGATGAAGCGGCGATTGGCGGCGCTGACCGGCAGCGTCATCGGGACGATAAGCGAAGAGGCGATCAGGACGGCAAGGAGAAACGAGGTCAGACGCCGACAATTGGAATGTATTTTCATATAAATCTCCATACAATACAGAATACCGCTCACAAGGTCCGGGAAGCCCGGCGTTGTGCATCTGTATCTATCCTTTCAGCAGTATTTATCACTCTGACCCGATCACTGTTTTGCGGCTTTTGCGGACTTTGCCCTTTTACCGACGGTAAGAAGCAAGACGGGTATGTAAGTCACGATCGGGAGCACGATGCCGACGTATTGGTATTTCGACTGAACGAGCAGGTTGTATGTGGCGTGATAGATGATCGCGGAGCTGAGCAGCGCGAAAGTACCGCAGTAGAATAGCTTGCGGCGTTTTTTGACGTAGGATACGCCCCAGCCGACCATTACGGTGCAGATACCGTGAACAAGACCCGATCCGAATCCGCGTACCAGCGCCCAGAATATCGTGACGTTCTCCACGTTCTGGGTGAGGATAACGACGTTTTCAAGAAGAGCGAAGCCG
>JAGDCE010000027.1 GCA_017958705.1 Clostridia bacterium | reverse complement strand
TTCAATCCGAAGTACTTTCATACGCCGCAGGTGGATTTAGTTAAAAACCCGATGCTTTCGCATCGGGTTTTCTGGGGTGGATAGTCGGATTCGAACCGGCGACCTTCAGGGCCACAACCTGACGCGCTAACCAGCTGTGCTATATCCACCATATGGCGTACCCTGACGGATTCGAACCGGCGACCTACTGCTTAGAAGGCAGTTGCTCTATCCTGCTGAGCTAAGGGTACGTAAGCACCTTTTACAAACGGTGCCTGTGTATTATACACAATATGAAGAACATAATCAACTGTATAATATTAAAAATCTGTGTCCGTATATTTAACATATCTTCTTCGCTCCGTACGGCACTTTTCATCCCGCATCAGCCGTGATCCGGTCAATACGTATTTCGACAAAAACCGGCGCAATATCCGAAATATCACCGAAATATATTTAATATTTCTTTAAAATTGTCATTTAAATTGTTGTTGACATATCATTTAAGTTTTGGTATACTTTAAATATAAGTAATAACAGGCCTAATTTTCGGTGCCGAGGTGCAAGTCGATGACGGACATCCAGAAATCGTCTTTCAGCAAGCGAATTTTCGCGTTCCTTGCCGATATAATAGTCGCCGCGATCCTGACGGCGGGCATATACCTTCTTATGTCGACCGTACTCGGCGTCGATAAATACAACGATAAATACAATGAGATAATCCGTCGTTACGAGGAAGAATACGGCGTGTCATTCAGCGATACGGCAAAAATGACGCGCGAGGAATACGACAGATTACCCGAGCAGGAAAGAAAGAATTATGAAGCCGCCGTCGCCGCGGCAAACGCCGACGACGAGGCGAACGCCGCCATAAAAGCATCATACGGAATCTCGTTTTCAATATTCGCGGGGGGCATAGTCGTCTCTGCGCTTTTGCTTGAGTTCCTGATCCCGGCTTTCACCGGGGACGGCAGAACTTTAGGCAAACTTCTTTTCGGGCTCGGTGTCATGCGCACCGGCTGCACTAAACTGAGCAGACCGGTTCTTTTCGTTCGCGGAGTAGTCGGCAAAGGCATTCTTGAAGCCGCGCTGCCGGCTGCCGTGATCGTCACTTCCATATCCGGCGTCACAGGGATTTTCGGTCTGATCCTTATCGGCATATTCATCGTTGCCGAGATCGTCTCGCTTGTCAGAAGCGGCGGCAGTACAATGCTTCACGACGTTCTCGCCGACACGGTCGTAATCGACTGGGCGAGCCAGCGTATCTTCAACACCGAGCAAGAACGGGACGAATACGAAAAGAAAGCCGCGGCGTCAGCCGCTGAACATGATCCGTACAACGACCAGACGGTAAAGCAAGATTTACCTGAAAATAAATAAGAACGGACAGGAGACGGTATGAGAATTATTTTAAAAAATCTCACTAAGATCTTCCCCAGCAGGAACAAGAAAAGCCATGAGGAAGTAGTGGCCGTCAGCAATCTCGATATCGAGATTCCGGACGGAAAACTCATCGGTCTGCTCGGACCATCCGGTTGCGGCAAAAGCACGACGCTTTATATGATAAGCGGTCTGCAGAAGCCCACCAGCGGGCAGATCTTCTTCGGAGACAAGGACGTCACAACGCTTGAGCCGGAGCACCGCGGTGTCGGACTCGTCTTCCAGAACTATGCGCTTTATCCGCATCTCACGGTAAAGCAGAACATCCTCTTCCCTCTTCAGAATCTGAAGGGCGAGGAAAAGCTCACAAAAGATCAGATGCTCGACAGAGCGCAGCATGCGGCCGATCTCGTACAGATCGGCGAGCTGATGGACAGAAAGCCGAACGAGCTCTCCGGCGGCCAGCAGCAGCGTGTCGCGATAGCACGCGCCCTTGTAAAAACGCCGAGAGTGCTGTTGCTCGACGAGCCTCTGTCCAACCTTGACGCGCGTCTCCGTCTGCAGACTCGTGAAGAGATCCGCAGGATCCAGCGTGAGACCGGCGTCACCACCGTTTTCGTAACGCACGACCAGGAAGAGGCGATGAGCATCTCCGATATGATCGTCGTTATGAAAGAGGGTATCGTCCAGCAGATCGGCGAGCCGCAAAGCGTTTACGACGATCCCGGCAACCTGTTCGTAGCGCAGTTCCTCGGAACGCCTCCGATCAACACATTCGACGGCGAAGTAAAGGACGGCAAACTCTACATCGGTGAAAACGCCGTAATGGACGTCAACGTGCCCGACGCCGTAGTCGCGGTCGGCATCCGCCCCGAAGGATTCATCCCCGCCGAGGACGGCAAACTCTGCGGCAAGCTGATAAACGTCGAGGTCATGGGCCGCGACTGCTCCGTCGTGTTCGAAAACGGCGCGTGCCGCAAACCGAGTGTCCGTTCGATCATCGACGCCGATATCAAGATCAATGCCGGCGCCGAAAACGAGGTCAGATTCGATCTCAAGAGAAACAAGGTCTTCATATTCGATAACACTACCGGCGACAGAATAAGGTTCTGAGGTGGTATTTATGAGTAATGAAAAAACTGTCAGAAAGAAGAAACTGAGCAAGGTCAGCGACAACATAGACGTAAAGAATCAGTATAAAGGCTGGCTTTACCTGTCTCCCGCACTGATACTGCTCATAATCTTCTCATTCTACCCGCTTCTTAACACGTTCAGAATGGCGTTTCTGAACGGTTATAACGGTCTTGCGATCGTAGGCGGTGAGAAATTCACGATAGGCATCGAGAATTTCAAAACGGTCATCAATTACGTGGACTTCAAGCTGTGTCTTAAAAACACGCTTCTTCTCTGCGTAATAACCGTGCCGATCTCGACTACGCTTGCGCTTCTCATAGCGGTTGCGCTTAATTCGATCAAGCCGCTGCAGAAAGTATATCAGACCGTTTTCTTCCTGCCTTACGTTACCAACTCGATAGCGATAGGCATGGTATTCAACGCCATGTTTACACGCGTCGGTCTCGGCGACCTGATCCAGACGCAGGGTATAATAAACAACATAATCGGGGTGTTCGGCGTCGAACCGATAAACTTCGTCAACGTCGGTTCGTCATGGGGCGCCAACATGTTCGTCGTCTGCACGTATATTATCTGGAACGCGATACCGTTCAAGATCCTCGTGCTCCTCGGCGGACTTCAGAACGTCAACAAGCAGTATTATGAGGCCGCAAAGATCGACGGCACGTCGAAGATACGCACATTCTTCCGTATCACCATACCGCTCGTTTCCCCGATGCTCGCCTACGTTATAATCACATCATTCATAGGCGGTTTCAAGGAATACTCCAGCATCGTAGGTATATTCGGTGAAGGAATGGGTCCGGGCGGAAACGGCCAGATGAACACACTCGTCGGTTACGTTTACAACATGCTCCCGAAGAGCAACTCCGGCAACGCGTCGGCCGCTTCGCTCATACTGTTCGGCATCATACTGATTGTCACCGCGATAAACGGCTATATCAGTAAGAAGAAAGTACATTATTGAGGTGCGGTATGGCTGAATTTAACAAAGCAATGAAAGAAGTCAACGTTGAAGCGGTCACCCGTACTCAGCGCACTTCAAAGATTATACGTTACACGATAACGTACCTGTTTCTGACGATCATGGCGATCATCGTCATTTTCCCGTTCTACTGGATGATCATTTCGTCGTTCAAGACGATGGACGAATACCGCGCCAACGTGCCGACACTGTGGCCTCAGAACTTCGTTCTTGAAAACTTCGCCACGGCGTTCAGCAAAGCGAATCTGATGAATCTGTTCGCTCACACGATGTTCGTCGGCGTTGTATCGACAGTGCTTTCGCTTATCGTGACGGTGCTCAGCGCGTTCGCGTTCTCAAGGCTGCACTTCAAGGGCAGAAACCTGATGTTCGGTCTTCTGATGGCAACGATGATGGTCCCGGGCGAACTTTACACGATCACAAACTACCTCACCGTTTCCGGTCGTCTGCCGTTCCTTTCCGAACCCGTTGAGGCGCTGGATATCACAAATACGTTCGCCGTCCTGATCTTTCCAATGCTCGTCAGCGTGTTCTATATCTATCTGCTGCGTCAGACGTTCATGCAGATACCGAACGAGCTGTATCTTGCGGCGAAGGTCGACGGTACGAGCGATTTCAAATACCTGTGGAAGGTAATGCTTCCCCTGTCCGTTTCAACAATAATCACGATCACGATACTTAAGATGATGGGCGCATGGAACGCGTACATCTGGCCGAGGCTCGTCGCCAACGACGAAGCTCACCAGCTGATCACAAACGGTCTGCGAGGAGCGAGCTTCACCGATGAATTCGGCGAGACGAACTACCCGGCTCAGATGGCGGCCGTCTCTATAGTTTCGTTCCCGCTGTTCCTCGTCTTCGTGTTCCTGCGCAAGTACATCATGCGCGGCGTATCACGCAGCGGCATCAAGGGTTAACCGATATACCGCCCCAGATCCGGGGTCATATATACAGAGCAAGTTTATCACAAAAGGAGATCACCGTATGAAAAAATTAATCGCACTGATGCTTCTCGTCTTCATCTGCCTCTCCGGATTCCTCACCGCCTGCGGCGGCGAAAAGGATCCGACTGACAGCGGCAATCAGGGGAGCAACACTTCTCACTCCGTACCCGAGGGCGACGTCACCGTCACGTTCTACCATACGATGGGCAAGAACCTGCGCGACGTGCTCGTAAAGTACATTGAGAAATTCAACAAGATCTATCCGAACATAACGATAGACGAACAGTCGATAGGCGGCTACGACGACGTCCGCGACCAGGTCATAACCGAACTGCAGGCGGGCAAACAGCCGGCTATAGCGTACTGCTACCCCGACCACGTCGCGACTTATCTGCGCAGTAAAAAGGTCGTTGATATGAGCGAGTACATCAACGACGAGAACGTCGGTCTCACCGAAGCGCAGATCGCCGACTTCATCGCCGGCTACTACGCCGAAGGCAAACAGTTCGGCGACGAATCCAAGATGTATACGCTTCCCTTCTCAAAGTCGACCGAGGTCATGTACTACAACAAGACTTTCTTTGATACCAACGGTCTGAAAGTCCCCGATCACTGGTTCTCAACCGGCTCTTCCGACGACACCTCTATGGAGTACGTAATCGGTAAGATAAAAGAGATCGAGCCCACAAGCATACCGCTCGGCTACGACTCAGAGGCCAACTGGTTCATCACGATGACCGAACAGCTGAAGACTCCGTACACGCAGGCGGTGGACAACGTCGCTGACCGCTTCCTGTTCAACAACGAACAGAACATGGATTTCTGCAACAAGTTCCGCAGCTGGTGCATGAACGGACTTATGACTACGCAGGCGATCTACGGCGGTTATACCTCCGGTCTGTTCACCAACACTTCAGCCAACGATAAAGGCGTCGTTATCCACTCATATATTTCAATAGGTTCTTCCGCAGGTGCGACGTATCAGTGCCCCGCCAAGCTCGACAACGGCTCTTATCCGTTCGAGGTCGGTATAGCTACGATCCCGCAGGCGGACGCTTCCAACAAGAAAGTCATATCCCAGGGTCCGTCGATCTGCATGCTCAAGCAGAAGGATTCCAAAGTCAACGACGCGGCGTGGATATTCATCAAATTCCTTCTCACGTCTCCCGAATTCCAGGCTGAATTCTCAATGACGTCCGGTTACGTTCCCGTTCTCAGATCAGCTTATGAGCTTGACGCCTACAAGGATTTCTTCGCCGGCGCCAACAACTACAAAGACGGTATCGCGGCTCTGTCCGCAAAGATCTGTATGGAGCAGGAAAGCGCTTACTTCACTTCTCCCGCGTTCGTCGGATCGTCCGATGCCCGTGACGAAGTAGGCAAGCTGCTCGTCAGCTACATATCCGCCGCCGAAAACACTTCCGAAGCGGAACTCAAGCAGCTGTTCACCGACGCTTATAACCGCTGCATAACGCTCAACCAGTAATTTTGCCAAAGATGAATAAAAATAATATTTTAAAGCTCCTGTCGCTTTTGCTCGCGCTGTGTACCGTCGTTTCAGCGGCGGCTGTCCTAGCGTCGTGCAAGCGCGACGGACCTTCAAACGACGCGACCGTCTCCGGGGACGGCACGGAGCCGACGGATACCGAGGATGAGGGCGTATGGGAGTACGTCAGAGACTCCTCGCTTCCCGACTTCGCTACGATGGTGACGCTCAACACGTCCGATATCAACAGCGACTTTGACAGGACCGGCAGAGGTCTCGTCACGGTCGAGCAGTTTATCGACGGCGATACGGTCCATTTCTGGAACAACAGCCGTACCGAGATAATAAAGGTGCGTTTCCTCGCGATCGACACGCCGGAATCGACCGGCAAAGTCGAGCCGTGGGGCAAGCCCGCGTCGAAATTCACAAAGTCCAAGCTTCAGAACGCCGCCGAGATAGTGCTTGAAAGCGACGAAGAAGGCACAGTCACGATGGACTCGACCGGCGACCGCTATCTCGCGTGGGTCTGGTACAAGCCGAAGGACGGCGACGTCTGGCGCAATCTCAACATCGAGATACTGGCGGACGGTCTTGCGATGGGCAAAAGCTCTTCTTCCACGCGTTACGGCACTGTGGCGCTCAATGCGCTGACAAGCGCGAGGAGTGAGAAGCTCAATCTGTATTCCGGCAAAAAAGACCCGCTGTTCTACTACGGCTCGGCTGTCGAGCTTTCGATCAAGTCGCTCGTGCTGAACAAGAGCGCTTATAACGCAACGAAGGTCAGATTCGAAGGAGTCGTCACGAAGGAAAGCGGCGGCGGCATCTACGTACAGTCGTTCGACGAGGATACGCAGCAGTATTACGGCGTATACGTCTACGGCGGTTACGCGTCGCTGGCACCGAAATTCCTCGTACCCGGTTATAAACTGCTTCTTACCGGCACCGCGGACGATAACGACAGTTTCGGCTTCCAGGTATCCGGGCTCTCGTTCTCTCTGATCGACCCGACGGACGACGATACGAAGATCCTTGAGAAAGACGTAAAAATCGCCCCCGTTGTCATATCCGCGGACGAACTGAACAACAACGAGACGCTCGAAAATGTGCTCGTACGGCTTGAAAATATAACCGTGACGAGCATCTACACGACGCAGAGCACCACCGCGAGCGACGGTGCAATGACGCTCACGTGCCGCTCTGCCGACGGCAAGACCGTTACAGTGCGCACGGTCAAACTCACGAACGAAGACGGTTCCGACGTTACCGAGGATTATTTCCGCGGCAAGACGATAAACTGCGACGGCATCGTGACGTTCTACAACGGAAATCCGCAGCTTAAGCTCTTTACCCTGAGCGACTGCGAGATCATATCTCAATAAACGATTGAAACGAGGAGAAATCTTATGAAAAAAGGCCTGGCTCTGATACTGGTCTTGTTCATGCTCGTCTCCGCTCTTGCCGCATGTAAAGGCGATGGCGAAGATACGACCGCGTCAACAAACGAACCGTCGAAAACGATGACTCAGGATATCGTTGACAATGCGGCCGGCGTAATATACGAGTACAACAAACCCGGTATTGACAATTCCGTCACAACATCGTTCAAGCTTCCCACAAAATACGTTGACGTTGACGACAATGAATTCGATATCACATGGGAAGCGGTCGGCGGCAACGGTCACGTGACCGTCGAACCGTCGGATAACAACTCCGTAAACGTAGTCATCGGTCCCGATGCCGTCAACGGAGAAGAATTCAC
>JAGDCE010000275.1 GCA_017958705.1 Clostridia bacterium | reverse complement strand
GAGATGGAAGAGCTCACGCTCAGAAAAAGCGGATTTGACGGACCCGTTTCCGAGATACGGATCTGCGTGGAGGACTGATCATGGAAACATACGAACTTACGTGCATACAGTGCCCGATAGGGTGCGCGCTGACCGTTACGGTCGACGGAGAGGACGTTTCGGTCACAGGCAACACCTGTCCGCGCGGGAAGGTATACGGCATAAAGGAAGTCACTCATCCGTCGCGTACCGTTACCTCGACGGTGCCGATAGAAGGCGGCGACGTCCCGAGACTCTCCGTCAAGACGCGGACCGACGTGCCGAAGGAGAAGATCTTCGACGTGATGGCGCTGATAAAACAGACGACCGCCGAGGCGCCGGTAAAGCTCGGCGACACGGTGATAAAAGACGCGGCGGGGACCGGCGTCGATGTGATCGCAACAAAAACCGTTTTAAAAAAATAACAGGAGATAAAAAACATGACGGAAACAGGATCAAATAGAGTTCTCAAACTCAATTACAAACGCACGTTTCTGATAGGCTTTGCATTCTTCGGCATACTTCTTTTATGGCAGGTATACGACTCGTGGTGCCCGACGTTTCTGACCGATATATTCGCCAGGAACATCTATCACATGACGTCGGCGGAGCTCAAGCAGTCCGGCGCGGACAACGTTCTTTCCGTACAGTGGATCGTCGGTATCATAATGGCGTGCGACAACCTCGCCGCGCTGATACTGCTCCCGATCTTCGGAAGTCTGTCCGATAAGACCAAAACGCCGATAGGCAAGCGCATGCCGTTCATTCTCATCGGCACCATGGTCGCGGCGATAGCGTTCCCGTTCATCCCTCTGTTCTTCCATTACAACAATATCGTCGGTATGGTCATCATGATGGCGATAGTCCTTATGTTCATGATGATGTACCGCAACCCCGCCGTAGCGCTGATGCCCGACATCACGCCTAAACCGCTGCGCGCGAAGGCGAACGGCATAATCAACATAATGGGCTATTTCGGCGGCGCGTTCGCCACGGTGCTCGGCATATTCCTTGTACTTTCGAAGTATATAACCGCCGACGATGCGAACAGAAATCTCTGGACCATCGAGCTGCCGTTCATAATCGCGTCGGTGCTTATGATAATCTCCGCATTCGTCCTGTTCTTCACCATCAAGGAAAACAAACTGGCGGAGCAGCTGAAGGACGATATGGAACTGGGAGAGCAGCTTGCCGCGATAGAAAATCCGGTAAACGACGACGCGCCAATGTCGAAAGCGAACAGAAATATGCTTCTGGCGATACTCGGCGCGGAGTTTCTGTGGTTCATGGCTGACAACGCGCTCGGCACTTATATAAACAACTACGTCATATACTATCTGCATTCGGCGTCGAGCAGCACGATGCTGATGACGATAATAGGCGGCGTGGCGAGCGTCGCGGGCTTTGCGATCGCCGGGGCGATCGCTGACAAGATCGGGCGCAAATGGACGATCTCAATCGGTCTCGGCATAACCGTGGTCGGTATGATACTGATGATCGTTCAGTCGTTTACGGTCAAGGCGCCCGCGGATCCGTCGGCGCTGAACAAGTTCCCGCCGCTCCTCTTCGTCGTTTGGGCTATCAAAGGATTCGGTATGGCTCTCGTCCACAACTGCTCGTTCCCAATGGTCGTCGAGCTTTGCTCGAACAAGAAGATCGGAAAGTTCACCGGATTCTACTATGCGGCGAGCATGTCGGCTCAGACGATCACGCCCGTGCTTCTCGGTCTGTTCCTG
>JAGDCE010000274.1 GCA_017958705.1 Clostridia bacterium | reverse complement strand
GAATGCCCGACCGTCATAAGGAAGTTTTTTCACCTCACATTCGAGTGGTGAGTAAGTGCGCACTTAACAAAAGCAGACTGAGAACAAAATCAGTCTGCTTTTTCGTGTTCAACCGGTATAATGAAGACGTTCGCTTGAAGAAAACCGTTGAATTCGAATTTCTTCATTAGCGAAGCGTCTTCATTTCTTCATTAGCCCGCTTGCGGGCGTCTTCATTTTCGGCGCGGCAAAGTTTATACATAATACTTCCTTATCACGCCGCGCCGAAGTTCCGGGGCGATGTTTTATTTATCTGTCTCAGACGGTCCTGCGTCTCTTTCCGCACAGCGCTACGAGTGCGGCGCCGGCGGCGACCATCGCGAACAGTATCACGAAGTGGTCGGGTTCTCCCGTCTGCGGGGTGGACGGCGCGGAATTCACCGTGAGTGAAAGCTCCGCCTGGCCGTCGTCGAAGACTACCGTCACGTTGTGTACGCCTTCGCCAAGCTCCTGAAGCAGAGAATTCTTCAGCGTGACCACCGTGCTTCCGGCGACCGCCGTGTAATCGGTGCCTTCGATCAGCGACACACCGTCCGCCGTTACCCCGGTGAAGTGATCGAAGCAGCTGTCTTCGTCGTGGCTGCGTCTGACGGTGATGACGACCTCGTCGTCCGATCCGTCGGTGTAGCTCACGTCGCCTTCGGCTTCATACGTCACCTGTTCCCATCCGGCGTATACCACGGTATCGGCCTCGACGCCCGCCCGGAAGTCGAACTCCGTCTCGCAGGCCTCGTCGGCGAACCATCCGGTAAACGCGAACGATCTCTTTTCGGGATCGGCCGGCACGGTCACGGGATCTTTGCTGTATACCGTCTCGGACGCGGTCCTCGTGCCGCCGTTCGTCTCGTAAGTTACGACGAACTGATCTTTCAGCACGTAGGTGTACGTGAACGTGAAATCATCTGTTATTCCGGCGTCGGTCTCGGGAGCGTAATCCCAGGCGCCGGATCTGTACGTGGCGTCGGGTCTGTTGCCGACCGCCGGGATCTGCGCGTGATCGAGCTTGAGGACGTCGCCCTCCAGGCCGGTCAGCGTCGCGGTCATGTCGTTTGTCGAGCCGTCGTCCCAGGCGCCGTTTACGACCTTGAACGTCACGGTCAGGTTCATCGTGTCTTTCTTTACGTATGTGTACGTGTAGACCGGATCGGTTGTGACAGCCGCGCCCGCCTCGGGCTCGGTATCCCACGCGCCGGGCTTGTAAGTCTCGTCGGGCTTGCCGCCGACCGCCGGGATATCTTTTTCGCCCAGCGTCAGGACGTCGCCTTCGTATCCTGTCAGCGTTACGGTCTTGTCTTCGGTCGTGCCGTCGTTCCACGCGCCGTCCTCGACTCTGAACGTCACGGTCCGGCTTATCGCGTCTTTCTTCGCGTAAGTGTAGGTGTACGTCGGATCTCCGTTGATCGCGGTGTTGGCTTTCGGCGCGGTGTCCCATTTGCCCGCCTTGTACGTATCGGCCGGGTTTTTGCCCGCCGTCGGGATCTGAGCTCCGTCCAGTTTCAGAACGTCGCCCTCATACCCGGTCAGCGTGACCGTTATATCGTCCGTCGTGCCGTCGTCCCACGCGCCGTTCTCGACCTTGAACGTCACGGTCTGACTGATCGCGTCTTTTTTCGCGTAGGTGTAGGTGTACGTCGGGTCGTCCGTGATCCCGGCGTTCGCCTCGGGTTCGGTATCCCACGCGCCGGGCTTATACGTCTTGTCGGGCTTACCGCCGACCGCGGGGATCTGAGACTCGTCCAGTTTCAGGACGTCGTTCTCATAACCGTTCAGTACGACGGTTATATCATCCGTCGAGCCGTCGTCCCAGGCGCCGTTCACTACCTTGAACGTCACGGTCTGACTGATCGCGTCTTTCTTCGCGTAAGTGTAGGTGTACGTCGGGTTGCCCGTGATCTCAACGCCCGCCTTAGGCTCTACGTTCCACGAGCCGGCTTTGTATGTGCTGTTCGGGTTGGCGCCGACCGCCGGGATCTGAGACTCGTCGAGCGTGAGGACGTCGCCCTCGTAGCCGGTCAGCTTGACGGTTATCTTGCTCTTCGAGCCGTTGTTCCAGGCGCCGTTGACGACCTTGAACGTGACCGTCCGTGTGATCGTATCTTCTTTTGCGTAAGTGTAGGTGAATTTGACGTCGCCGGTGATCTCGGTCGTCTCCGTCGGGGTGTTGTTCCACGATCCGGCCTTGAACGTGTCGTCGGGATCCGAGCCGACAGCCGGGATCTGATCCGCCGACAGATACATCGTATCGTCAAGTCCTGTCAGCGTGACGGTCTTTTGTTCCCTGGTGCCGTCGCCCCAGGCGCCGTTTTCGACCTCGAACGTCACGACGTATTTCTTCAGTTCTTCAAACGTATAGGTGAACGTCGTGTCCCCGGTTATCTTCGCTGCCGCCGGATCCGCGTTCCACGAGCCGCCCGCAAAACCTTCGGTGGCTTTCATGCCGGTTGGCACCGCGGCGGGCGACTTGCCGCTCATTACTTCCTCGGTCAGCTCGGTCGCCGAGCCGTCCGCCCACATGCCGTTTACGACCTTGTATGTCACGGTGTACGTCGGGAGCGGGTCGAACGTGTAGGTGAAAGTCCTTTCACCGTCTATCGTCGCAGACGAGGGATCCTCGTTCCAGTGACCGCCGCCGAATCCGTCCGAGGGCTTCATTCCGGAGGGCACCGACGCGGGGCTGTCGCCGCTGATGACGGTCTCGGTCAGCTCCGTCGCCGAGCCGTCGGACCACGTGCCGTTTTCGACTCTGTACGTCACGGTGTACTTCGGCAGCTCGCTGAACGTGTACGTGAACGTTCTGTCGCCGCCGACAGAGACCGAAGACGGATCCGCGTCCCACGAGCCGTTCCCGCAGCCCGGCCGGGCGATCATGCCGGCAGGCACGGCGGCGGGATGCTCGCCTCTGTACAAGGTTTCCGTCTTGTCTCCGGTTGAGCCGTCGGACCAGGTGCCGTTTACGATCCTGTAAGTCACGGTATATCTCGGCATCTCGTCGAACTGATATACGAACGTCGTGTTTCCTGCGATCGTCGCATTATAGGGGTCGGCGTTCCAGCGACCGCCCTCAAAACCGTACGCGGGCCTCATGCCGGTGGGGACGTACGCCGGGCGGCCGCCCCTCGACACGGTCTCGGTCTTTGCGCCGTTCGTGCCGTCGGACCAGAAGCCGTTTGCGACTTTGTAAGTCACGGTGTACCGCGGCGCGAGGACCTGGATGTTGACGACGTTCGAATTCGCCGAGCCGTTGTAAGCGTCGCCGTCATATTCCGCACGCAGTCTGTAGTTTCCGGGTTCAAGCGAATTCAGGCTGACGGTCATCTTACCGTTGTTTACCGTGCCGGTCAGCACCTGAGCGCCGCCGTTATTGATGTTTATTATCCTCACGGTGCCGGTGCACGCCTGCTGCTTCGTCTCACCGACGGAGGAAACGATATATTCTTTGTCGCGGCGCGCCTTCGTTATGCCGTTCCAGTAACTGGTGAACTCAGCCTTGAGCTGTGCGGATTCACCCTGATAGAACGAGGTCTTGCTGACGGACAGCGCGATCGTCGGCTTGAAGCCGTGGAATACCTCGTACAGGATATTGCGGCGCGCCGTCATGTTGTTCCAGAGGATGTTGCCGCTGTTTACCCACTGCGTGCTGTTGTCGTTGCTCTTCATGAAGCTGATTATCGTGGGATTCAGCGCCGTGGTGTATGAAAGATCGCCCGATTTTATACCCGGGTTCATATTCAGTTTGCTTCCCCATTTTTTGAACGTATGCTCTTTGTCCAGGACCTTTATCGTCCCGGGAAGCTCTAACGTTATCGTCTGACCGTTGGGAAGCTTCGTCGTCACGGTTTTGCCGAAGATGTAGACGCCGCCGCATTTGCACGTTACCCACACTCCGTTGATTGTCCATTCGTCGGGGTCGGCTTCCACCGCCGAGATCTTCTCGATACGCAGCGAAAGCGAGAACTTGTCGGGAGATATCTGGTGCGGCAGAGATACCGTGTAGGTATCGTCGTCGCCGCGTTCAAAGTCGTCGTAGCCGGACTTGTCGAGCAGCTTCGAGCAGATCTTTTTCCCGTTCTCGTAGACGTCGACGAACACGTTGTCGTCGGTGCCGTAAGTCGTGAGTATCGACCCGTCCTTCGTTTTTATCTCAATGTCGAATTCGTCCATCATGATGTGGCCGGAACCGTTTTTGAACGAGCTCGTCACGCCGTACTTTCTGAAGAACGAGTTCAGGTTGTCCGGTCCCATCAGGATCAGGCGGCCCATCATCAACGTGTTGTAGAAGGCGTCGAGTCTTTCGTAATTCGACGCGAACGCGTCCATGTACGACTTGAACTCGAGGTAATCCGCCTCGGAGCCGCCGTTCGCTTCGAGCGCGAGCTCCGGATCCTTCAGATAATCGGCGTACTTGTTGTAGTCTATACCCGCCTGGGCGAGTCCCCAGAGGATCATATCCTGCACCAGTTCGTTTTTGAACTGCTTCCAGGCTTCGCTTATATAGCTGAGTCCGAGCTCCTTCAGGACCCAGTCTTTCCCCTTGCCGAACGCTTTCGCTATATCGGTGAGTATATCGGGCGCGGGCGAGGCGTATTTGCCGTAATCGTCAAGCCATTTGTTCAGCCTGTCCGTGACGATCGCGACGTCGCCCTTGCCGTTGGCGCCGGTAAGGAAGTCGTGCGCAATATCGTCGAAGGCGACGATCAGCTGATAAGTCGCGTTATCGAGGTCCTCGATCCATCTGTCGAGATACTGGACGATCTGCGGCATCGGCGGGGTGATCGATTCGCGCTGTTTCTCCGCGTACTTGTAGAGCTTTTCGCGCATCTCGACGAGATATTTATACTGGTACATCATGCCGCCGTCGTAGTTACTGTATATATTGGCGGGGCCGTTGTTCGCGGTGCCCTCGTATATCCACGAGTTCATTATGAACTTCTCGGGCGCCGCAACGGAGGTGCTTCCGAGACGGTCGCCGATCAGACTGTCCATATACGTTTCCTGCGCCATGTGGCGGATTATATAGAACAGCTTGTTCTTGTCCTGCGCGGCTTCGGCGTACGCCGGATAGGCGCCGCCCGCGAAGGCGTTGATAAAATCGTGGCCGAACATATCGCCGGCGTAGTGGATCGCCATGCCGAGCGTGAAGGCGAGCGCCTCCTTGCGCTTTTTGTGATCCTTCGGCAGGGCGTTGACCGCGTCGACGAGCTCCATAAGCCAGTCGCCGACTCCGATGCCCGCGTCCGCGTCGTACGGGTGTATGTACGACTGACCGGTCAGCATATCCGGATAAAAGTCCGGACCGAGCGTACCGGCGCGGAACGCCGCGGGATAGCTGTTCAATGCGTCAAGAAACTCGCTCGGTATGTCGTAGCGGCTGCCGTCGATCATGAAATATCCTTTCTTGATCTCGTCAAGCAGCAGGTTCGCGCTGTAGCCGTGAGTCTTCGTTTTCCACGCGCCGACGGTCTCAGTAAGGATCGACGCAACGCACGCGACCGCGATGATAACGGCGATGAGTCTTTTCAGTATCCGCGTTTTTTTCATGTCTGATCTCCTTTTTCACAATTGTTTTTGGATCCGGGTCCGTTTTCTTCCTCTTTCCGGGCGTTTTTGCCTTTTTGCCTTATCAGCAGTATGGCGATCGCCGCGCCGAGCATAAAGGCGATGATCGCGACGAGCACGTAGCCGCCGGAGCCCTCGAACAGCATGGTCGAGCCGCTGAACATGCCTGCCGCGCCGCCGTTATGAGCCCCGCCGACGAAAATACACGTCACAAGGCACAGCGACAGAACAACGCTGCAGGCGCCGATCAGTCCGGTCCTGCGCCGCTCGCGCAGACGCCTTCTGCCGTCCATTTTCGCGTGCAGAGACGCGAGCCTTTCCTCCGCCGTCTTCACTGACGATCCCCCCTTTCGGAAAATGCTTTCACTTTATATGTGCCGTTTTTTTCAAAAAACACTAACCTGAACGGCGTTTTTTTTGCAAAAAAAAAGGCTGAAAACGGGAAAATTCCCCGTTTTCAGCCGATTTCAGCTGACCGCAGGTCAATTTAGCTCGCCCGTCAGGGCGAATTTAGCTGACGCAGCATAATAGCTAAATTGCCGCTTCGCAGCAGCTAAATTGCCGCTTCGCAGCAGCTAAATTGCCGCTTCGCGGCAGCTAAATTGAAGCCTTACGGCTTCAGCTAAATTGAAAACCACGGGTTTTCAGCTAAGGAGTGATCCTCCTTCGGAAAAAGATCAGATAAATAAGAATAAGAGTAAG
>JAGDCE010000273.1 GCA_017958705.1 Clostridia bacterium | reverse complement strand
GCACGATCTCGGACCGATCGCGCAGGTCCTCGACATAAACAGAAGCAACAAATTCATGACGCTGACGTCGTTTTCAACGAAAGCCGCAGGCTTGAACGATTACGCGCGCCTGCATGAAGACGTCCCTGCCGATCTGCGGACTTATCCGTTCGAGCAGGGCGACGTCGTAAAGACGGTGATCGAATGCTCCGGCGGTCAACTTATCACGCTCACGCTCGACACGACGTTGCCGCGCCCGTACAGCCGCAATTTCACGATTCAGGGCACGCGCGGTATGTACTGCGAGGACGGCAACTTCATATATCTTGACCGCGATCACGACGAGACGATGCACTTCGACTGGCCGAAGCGCTGGAACAACGCCGATACGTACTTTGCGGAATTCGAGCACCCGGTCTGGCAGAAATTCCTGCACGACGGCGTGCGCGGCGGTCACGGCGGTATGGATTACCTCGTTTACAACGATTTCGCCGAATGCGTGCTCGAAGGTAAAGAACTGCCGATTTCGATCGAGGACGCCGCCTGCTGGATGGCGGTCACCCCTCTGTCCGAGATCTCGATCAGGCAGAAAAAGACGCTCGCGTTCCCCGATTTCTCGCTCTGATCACGCAATAAAACAAAAAAACGGAAGCCGTGCTTCCGTTTTTTTTTGTTATGCTTTTTTTCAGTCCGTTATCTCGCTCACTATGGCGCGGTACAGTTCGAGCGCGCTGCAGTCGGGATTAGACGCAACGTAGCTCTGTGCGCGAAGCATGCTGACCTCTGTATTATCGGTCACGGCGTAAACGACGAAATTGCCGAACACGCTGACCTTGCCCGTGTCGATCATCTTGGCGTTGGTGCCCTTGTCGTCGTCGTAAAGCTTGAAGTCGCCGTTGTTCTTCTGCTTTTCACGGCGGTAATCCGCCATGGCTCTGACCTCTTCTATATCGGCGGCGTCCTTAACTTTAAGTACGGAGACCTCCATTATATACTGGCCCTGAGCGATACGGAGGACGTAGCTGTCGACCTTGGTGAAGCCCTCGGGCATCTTGATCTCCCACGTTTCCGGATCGAATTCGGTCTTTTCACTGAACCACTTCGAAAGATTCGTGTTGTCCGCCGCCTTTAAGCCCGCGGCTTCGGCTGTCGCCGCGTCGGCATAGACGTCGGCGGGGACGTAAACCATCGTGACGTCCGGTACGGTAACGTCCTCGACCGTGGAGGGAGTGCTGCTTTCCGTGGTATCGGCTTCGGTGTCGGAGAACGGCTTGTCGGTTATCGCGTCAGTCGTTACGGTATCACCGCCGCCGCAGGACGCGAGGACGGTCACCGCCGCGATCATGAGGACCGCCAGTATGACCGGGATCAGTTTTTTCATATCAAATAACCTTCCTGTTGTAGAAAATGATAAAAATCAGCATTTTGCTTGTGTCCGATTTTACCACGTTTTACCGGAAAGTCAAGCGTAAAACCCGTTTGTTTACAATATTATCGTATGATTTTACAATGCGGTATCCGGTTTTTAATATTACTGCCTGATCTTTACGTGTATCGAGGATATCTTCTTATACAGCTCGAAATCGGCGTGTTTGAATATCTCTTCAAGCTCCATATCGCCCATCGCGGTGGTCCTTCCCTCCTCGTACATGGCGTCGACCTTCTCTTTTATGGCGGCTATTATGAGCGCGTGCTTGTCGATGCGTTCGTCTCCTTCAAGCGAATAGAAACCGTTGATCCAGTGCGCGATGCCGGCGGCTCCGCTGTGAGAATCGACCGCGACCATTGCCGGGCGTTTGAGTATTTTTTCGGTGTTGAATATGTTGTATATCTCTTCGTCTTTAAGCAGACCGTCCGCATGGATACCGGCGCGCGTGGTGTTGAAGCTTCTGCCGACGAAATGCGTGCGCTCCGGTATCTCGTAACCGATATTCTCCTCGAAATACCGCGCGATATCCGTTATAACGGTAAGATCCATTCCGTCGTCGGTGCCGCGCAGCGACGCATACTCGATGCACATCGCCTCGAGCGGGCAGTTGCCGGTGCGCTCGCCTATGCCGAGCAGCGCGCAGTTGACGGACGCGCAGCCGTAAAGCCACGCCGTCGCGGCGTTTGTGACGACTTTGTAAAAATCGTTGTGTCCGTGCCATTCGAGCATATCGGACGGCACGCCGGAATAGTGCATAAGACCGTAAATGATACCGGGCACGCTTCGCGGAAGCGCTACGCCGGGATAGCTGACGCCGTAGCCCATCGTATCGCACGCCCTGATCTTTATCGGCACGTTGTATTTCTGGCCGAGCTTCATCAGCGCTTCAACGAACGGCACGACGAAGCCGTAAAAGTCGGCGCGCGTTATGTCTTCCAGGTGACAGCGCGGATGTATGCCGTAGTTTATGACCTCTTCGACGGAGTACAGATACTTTTCAAGCGCGCTTTTCCTCGTCAGGCCCATTTTCTTGTAGATATGATAATCCGAGCAGGACACGAGTATGCCGGTTTCCCTGATCCCGAGATCCTTTACGAGCGCGAGATCGTTCTTGTTCGCGCGGATCCAGCTCGTGACCTCCGGGAACTCGTAGCCGAGCGCCATGCACTCGCGCACGGCGTCTCGGTCCTTTTCCGAATACACGAAGAATTCCGACTGTCTGATTATTCCCTTTTCACCGCCCAGCCTGTGGAGCATGGTGAAAATATCGACTATCTGGCGCACGGTGAACGGCGACGTCGACTGCTGACCGTCGCGGAACGTCGTGTCGGTAATCCAGATCTGATCCGGCATGTTTATCGGCACGTGGCGGTGGTTGAACGACACCTTCGGCACCGAATCGTAATCGAAAAGATATCTGTACAGATTAGGAGTCGATCTCTCCTGGAGCTGATATTTATAGCCCGACTGCTCGAGAAGATTGCTCGATTCCGAATAGTGCAGCGATATCTCGCCTACCCTTGATTCCCTGTTTTGTTCCATTATATGAACCCCTTTCGGATGATTTCGGTTAAAGTTCTGTCATTATACCACACTTTTTGCAATTTTGCAATAGCAATCCTGCATTTTTTTGGCTTTCAGGCGGTATTTTTTTCGTTTTTTTAAAATTTTCGATATTTTCTTATTCATCCGCAAAATTTATTCTACCGCACTTGACTTGACGCGGTTTTTATTATATAATAGACTAACCACAAATACAAAAGGAACGGTAAACCCTATGAAATCCATAAGACCGATAGCCCTGCTGCTCTGCGCCGTAATGGCGCTGTCGGCGATTGCCGGTTGTACGACGGAGCCCGACGTTACGGATACTCTGCCTTCAACGGGCGGGACTGATATAACGACCGAGCCGATAGACGACCCGGCGACGACTACCGACGCGCCCGGGACCGATCCCGGCACCGTCACATCCCCCGCGGACACGACCGCGTACACGATCCCCGACGAGGATCTTTCCGGCAGAAACGTGCCCGAGCATCCGCTCGAGGACGACGGCGACGGTGCCGCGATCCTCGCAAGGCTCAAGAAATCCTCGCATATCAAAAACGCCGATGCTAAACCCGAAGACCTCGTGACGCGCGACTCGTTCGCGTACGACGTCATCTACTGGGCGGGCTTCTATGCTCAGCAGGGCATCTATATCTGCGACAACGTCTTCACCGATCTTGAAAGATATTCGGGCGAGATGAGACGCGCCGAGATCGCGGTAAATCAGGGCTACATGCTGAAACCCGCCGGATCCGAATTCAAGCCGGACGATCCGGTGACGTACGGCGAGGTGCTGCGCGGTATACTCTACGCGCTCGGCTACAGGGAATACGCAGACGGCTACGGCGTGGCGAAGCTCTCCGCCGAGATCGGCGTCAGCAACTACATGGATCTTTCAAAGAAGAATTCCGAGACCATAACGTACGCCGATTACGCCCAGGTAGTATCGAACGCCCTGCAGCTCAATATCGTTCAGTGCATCAGACGCGACGGCAAGATATACACCGTCTCCCGCGGCGACAGCTACACGCTTGAGAACGCGTACACCAAAAACAGCGTATCCGAAAGCGACGCGCTGTTCGTCTGCGCAAACGAGGGCTGGGACATCTATCCCGGCGGCGGCTACAGATACGGACCGTCGATGATAATCAACGAAGACGGCACGATCGACGCGTGGCTCGCCTCCAACTCCGGAGTCAGCGGCGAGATCGACTGGGGCAAATACCGCAGAAGCTACGATCACGGTCTGACCTGGACTCAGGACACCGGCGCCGTCCGTCCGACGTCCGCCGCCGAGGACTGGAACTGGTCCTGCGACCCCGGCGTCATCAAGATAGGCGACTATTATTACGCCGCGTACACGACGATACTCTGGCACGACGGACTTGACAACAACCTGTTCGTCGCGAGGAGCAAGACGCCTCAGGGCGCGTTCGTCGAAAAATGGACCGGCAGCGGCTGGGGCTACGGCGATCCCAAAGCGATTATTACATATGACGGACTCAAATCGAGCTGGGGCTGCGGCGAGGGCTCGATGGTCGTTGTCGGCGACACGATCTATCTGTACGCCTCATGGAACGACAATTCCGGCGACTACACGTTAGTATACACCGGCGACGCGACCTCCGAGAACTGGCCGGGCACGCTGAGATACCGCGGTATCACTTACAAGCACAACAGCTCGGAAGACAGCGCGGACGTCAAATATATCGACGCTTACGGCTGCTTCGTCTCCGTGGCGACGGCTTCGCGTTTCTCCGCGAACTGCTACGTCCGCGTGATGACCTCATACGACGGCATCTATTTCCGTCAGGAATGCGTGCTCAAGCACACGACGAAATCGTCCCTGATCCAGACGAACATCCATAACATGGGCATAACCGGAGACCAGCTCGGTCACATAGACATATTCAACACTCAGCAGTATATAGGCTACGCGTATCAGCCCGCCGGCTTCGACTGGGCAAACTGGCCGACAAGGCTGACTCCGATCGTATTCGTCGGCACCGACACGTACGCGGATCCTTCCGGTGTGATAAAGAACACGAGCGGATCGAAAAACCTGCTCGATAAATCGAACACGCCGACGATAACGCAGTTCCGTATAACGACGACGTCCGGCACCGGCAGAAACATCCAGATAAAGAACAAGAATAAAGGCGTTTCGTTCGTGGCGTACGCGACAAACAAGACCGGCGTCGAGAAGAAACTGAACAACGATCAGTACGCCTCCTTCGAATACTTCTACGACGAGACGAAGGTCGAGGTAGACAAAGAAAAACACACCGTCAAACTGCTGTCCGACAGTGTTGAGCGCGTATACGTGAAGTATCAGGATCTGATGTGCGAAATCGCCGTGATACCCGCTTACCTTGACGTGAGCAAACCGGTGGAACTGTATCCCGAGAAAGATACGGTAACGTTCTATATCAGAAACGAGATCAAACAGCCCGCGTTCATAGCGCGCAGCGCGCAGAACCAGTATCTGATGCTCTGGGGCAATACGTCGAGTTATACGGCGGCAAAAACGAAAGACATACCCGACGCTCTGAAGAAATGGGATCAGAAGATCGAACTTTCCGGCTGGGACGAGAGCATCATCTCCGTCGACGCCGAGGGCAAGATAACCGCCAAAGCCGTCGGCGAGACGACTATCACCGCGAAATACATGGGGCTTGAAGCGACGGTAAAGATCGTCGTGGCAAAGCTGCGGTAAACCTGTAAAACAAAAAAAACGCAGACGGTTCGTCTGCGTTTTTTTTCTATACCATTTTTTCCTGCTTGACTTTCTTGTCGATGACGTGCCGGGATGCAAGCTCCTTCGTCACGTCGTCTATGGTTATCCCGGTCTGCGCCATCAGCACCATTACGTGATAGCAAAGATCCGCGATCTCGTATACGGTCTCCGCCTTGTCCTCGTTCTTTGCGGCGACGACGACCTCCGTACTCTCCTCCCCGATCTTTTTAAGGATCTTGTCAAGTCCTTTTTCAAACAGATACGAGGTATACGAGCCCTCCTTCTTTTCCGTCTTCCTGCCGAGTATCAGCCCGTAAAGCCCTTCATAAGAAAACTCCTCCGAATCCGGCTCCGTCACCGGATACTCAAAACATGACGGCGTACCGAGGTGACACGCCGGACCGTCCGGGTTCACGCGCACGAGCAGCGCGTCGCGGTCGCAGTCCGCCGTTATGCTCACTATGTGCTGATAATTGCCGCTCGTCTCGCCTTTAAGCCACAGACAGCGGCGGCTGCGCGAGTAAAAGCAGCACAGCTTCTTTTCAAGGCTTATGCGCAGACTTTCCTCGTTCATGTACGCCAAAGTCAGCACCTTTCCGGTCGCGGCGTCGGTGATGATCGCCGGGATCAGTCCTTTTTCATCGAATTTCAGTTCTTTTATATCAGTCATATCCTTGCCTCTATCCCGTTTTCCTTCATTTCGCGCTTCAGCGCGTTTATTTCGACCTGGCCGAAATGGAACACCGAGGCGGCAAGCCCCGCGTCGATCCTCGGTTCGGCTTTGAACAGCTCTATGAAATCCGCGGCGCATCCGGCGCCGCCCGACGCTATGACCGGCACGTTAACCGCGTCACAGACCGCGCTGCACAGCTCGATATCGAATCCGTGCTTCGCGCCGTCCGTGTCTATCGAATTCACGACGACCTCGCCGGCGCCGCTGCCGACGCAGCGCTTCACCCATTCGATAGCCTCCATGCCGGTGTTCTCGCGGCCGCCCTTGGCGAATACCGTGAAGACTCCGTTGACGCGCTTGACGTCGACCGACAGCACGACGCACTGATCGCCGTATAGCCGCGCCGCCGCGGGGATCAGCGACGGATCCCTTATCGCGCCGGAGTTCACCGAGACCTTGTCCGCGCCGCATTTGAGCACGCGGTCGAAATCGTCGAGCGTGTTTATACCGCCGCCTACGGTCAGCGGTATGAAAACGCGCCGCGCCGTCTCCGTCAGTATATCCGTGAACAGTCCCCTGCCCTCCGCCGACGCCGTGATGTCGTAAAACACGAGCTCGTCGGCTCCGGCGCCGCTGTAATACTCCGCCAGTCTGACGGGGGAATCGACGTTTTTCAGATCTTTGAAATTCACGCCCTTGACGACCGTGCCGTCGCGCACGTCAAGGCACGGTATTATCCTCTTAGTTATCACGCGCCGCCTCCTTTGCCTCCGCGATGCCGAGCGCGTTTTCATAATACGCGCGCCCTATTATCGCCCCGTAAAGTCCGAGCGCGGCGAGCGCTCTGACGTCGCCGACGCTTGAAACACCGCCGGAGGCTACGATAGCAAGACTGTACTGTTTCTGAAGCCGCGCGTAAAGCTGTCTGTTCGCGCCGCGCATCGCGCCGTCGCGGCTTATATCGGTGCAGATCAGCGTGCGGACGCCCGCGCTCTGCATCGTCTGACAGAAGGCGTCGAGCGTCACGCCAGAGCTCTGCAGCCAGCCTTTGACGGCGACGTCCTCGCCGCGGACGTCGGCGCCGACGGCTATTCCGCTGCCGTATTTTTCAAGCGCCTTCGAAAGAAACGCGGGATCGTTCACCGCCGCGGTGCCGAGTATGACGCGGTCGACGCCGGCGTCGAAATAAGCGTCCGCGGTCCGCATGTCGCGTATGCCGCCTCCGATCTCGATGAAAAGCCCGGTCAGCTTTTTTATCCGTCTGACGTCGTCCACCGCGGCGGGCACGCCGTCGCGCGCTCCCGAAAGATCCACCGTGTGCAGGTATTGCGCGCCCTCGCCGCGCATTTTCAGCGCAACAGCCGCCGGATCGGCCGAGTAGACCGTCATTTTATCATAATCGCCGTGTAAGAGCCGCACGACTCTGCCGCCATACAGATCTATTGCCGGAAAAATCTTCATATCACAACTCCGTGAAAGCTTTTAATATCGAAAGTCCCGCCGCGCCGCTCTTCTCGGGGTGGAACTGGCAGCCGTAGACCGAGCCGCGCCGCACCGCCGCGGTGAGATATTCGCCGTATTCCGTGTCCGCGATAACATACTCGCCGCAGTCTACCGCTGCGTATGAGTGGACGAAATAGACGTATTCGCCGTCGCGGATATATTTGAATATCGGCGAGTTGCCGTGCAGCCGCAGCGCGTTCCAGCCCATGTGCGGGATCTTTAACGTATCGGGGATACGCCCCGCAAGCGGAGCGACGGTGCCGGGGATCAGCCCGAGCCCTTTATGCTCGCCGTATTCGAGACTGCGCTCGAACAGAAGCTGCATCCCGAGGCAGATCCCGAGCAGGGGCTTGCCCTCCTCAGCCGCCTCACGCACCGGGCCTTCAAGCCCCGACGCCGAAAGCTTACGCGCCGCGTCCTCAAACGCGCCGACGCCGGGCAAAACTATCCGGTCGGCCGCTCTTATCACGTCCGGATCTCCCGTTACGGTCACGTCCGCGCCGACCGCACTCAGGGATGAACAGAGCGAGAACAGGTTCCCGACTCCGTAATCGATAACGGCTATCATCACAACACGCCTTTCGTCGACGGGACGCGGCCGGACAGTCTCGGATCGGGCGCGACCGCCTGGCGCAGAGCGCGCGCCGTCGCCTTGAACACCGCTTCGGCTATGTGATGCGAATTCTTCCCTTCGAATTCTTTTACGTGCAGCGTCACCGCCGCCGAGCGGACGAATCCGTAAAAGAACTCGCTGAACAGCTCCGTGTCGAAATCGCCGACCTTCTCCGTCGGGAACTTCACGTTGAAATTCAGATACGCGCGCCCGGAGATATCGACCGCCGAGAGCACAAGGGCCTCGTCCATCGGCAATATCATGCTGCCGTAACGGTTTATGCCCTTCTTGTCGCCGAGCGCTTCGGAGAACGCCGCCCCGAGCGCGATGCCGATATCCTCGGTAGTGTGGTGATAATCGACGTTCGTGTCACCTTTGCAGCTCACCTCGAGCCCGAAGGCGCCGTGCGAGGCGAACAGCGTGAGCATGTGATCGAGAAAGCCGATGCCGGTATCGATGACAGATCCGCCGCCGTCAAGGTCGAGCGTCAGCACGATATCGGTCTCCGCCGTTTTTCTTTTTACCGTTGATCTTCGCATTTCATTCACCTCGGATTATCAGTTTAAGACAGTTTAGAAGTGTTTCCATCTGCCCGTCCGTGCCGACGGTGATCCTTAAATGATCCTTTATCCGCGGCACGTCGAAGCGGCGCACGAGCACGCCTTTCTCCCTCAGGGCTTTATACAGATACTCGCCCGGAAACGACGGATGTGCGGCGAAAATGAAGTTCGCGCTCGAATCCGTCAGCTTAAAGCCGAGCGCCGCCAGCGCTTTTGCCGTATCGGCACGCGTTTTCATGATCTTTTGGCAGTTTTGCTCCGTGTAATCCCGGTCCGACAGCGATCCGACGCCCGCCGCCTGCGTGACTGAGTTCACGTTATAGGGATTCGTCGAGTTGCGCATGGTGTTCAGATCCGTTATCAGCGCCGCGTCGGCTATCGCGAAGCCGAGGCGCGCGCCTGCGAGCGAACGCGATTTTGAAAACGTCTGCACGACTATCAGATTATCGTATTTTTTCGTAAGCGGCACGCAGGACTGCGCGCCGAAGTCGACGTAAGCCTCGTCGATGACTACGATGTTATCCGGGTTGTTTATTATTATGCCCTCGATATCGCAGACCGTCAGCGCTATGCCCGTCGGCGCGTTCGGATTCGCGATGAACACCGTGCCGCCGGCGTCATAATAATCGGCCGGATCGATCGTGAAGTCGTCTTTTAACGGTATTATCCTGTAAGGCACGCGGTTGTACTGAGCGAACACTTTGTAGAATCCGTACGTTATATCGGCGAACACCGCGGGAACTTCATCATCGCAGAACGCGGAGAACGCGAAATTCAAAAGATCGTCCGAGCCGTTGCCGCAGATCACGTTTTCCTCGCCGACACCGTACCGCTCGGCGAGCGCAGACCGCAGTTTATAACACTCCGGATCCGAGTAAAGCATCGTTTTTTCTATAGCCTCCGCCGCGTATCTCTGCGCCAAAGGCGACGGCGGGAACGGCGACTCGTTCGTGTTGAGCTTTACGTATTTGCTTTTGTCCTTCGGCTGTTCGCCCGGGACGTACGGGGTCAGCGCCGAAAACTTATCGCTTATGAACCTGCTCATTTATTTCGTCTCTTATGACGGCGCTTCTGGCGTGCGCCGTCAGGCCTTCCTTCTTTGCAAAATAATCGACGTCGTCCTTATACTCCGACAGCGCCTGAGCCGTGAAATACGAATACTGCATGGTCTTGCAGAAATCGTCGACCGAAAGCGGGCTCGAGAATCTCGCCGTGCCGCCGGTCGGCAGCGTGTGGTTCGGTCCCGCCATGTAATCGCCGAGCGGCTCCGGGCAGTTCCTGCCGAGGAAAACGGAACCGGCGTGGCGTATGAGTTCAAGCAGCGTGAACGGATCATCCACGCACAGCTCGAGGTGCTCCGGCGCCAGCTCGTTGCTGATCTGCGCCGCGCGCTGCAGGTCGTCAGTTATTATTATCTTTCCGTTCGACTCGATCGAGGCGCGCGCGATCTCAGCCCTCGACAGCCGCGGAATCTGCTCCTCGATGCAGGCGGCGACCTCGTCCGCGAGCGTTGCCGACGTCGTGATCAGCACCGCCGACGCCGATCTGTCGTGCTCCGCCTGAGCAAGCAGGTCGGCGGCGAGGACGCGCGGATCGGTCTTTTCATCCGATATCAGAAGCACCTCCGACGGACCGGCGATCATGTCGACCGACACCGCGCCGTATACCTGACGTTTCGCTTCCGCGACGAACGCGTTGCCCGGGCCGACGATCTTATCCGTCTTCGGCACGCTTTCCGTACCGTACGCGAGCGCCGCTATCGCCTGCGCTCCGCCGATGCTGAAGACCCGGTCGACCCCCGCGATCTTCGCCGCGGCGAGGATCGCGTCGGGGACGCATCCGTCCTTTCCGGGAGGTGTGACCATGATTATCTGCCCGACGCCCGCGATTTCGGCGGGAATGACGTCCATAAGTACCGTGGACGGATACGCCGCCGTTCCGCCGGGGACGTAGACCCCGGCGCGGTCGACCGGGAGCACGCGCTGACCGAGCACGATGCCGTTTTCTTTTTCTATCCTGTAGCCGGTCCTTTTCTGTTTTGAATGGAATTCCCTTATGTTATCCGCCGCTCTTTGCAATATGCGGCGGAATTCCGGCTCCGTCCGATCGTACGCCGCGTCGATCTGCTCCGCCGTCACTTCAAGCGTTTTGAGCTTCACTTTGTCAAAGCGCTCCGTATACTCGAAAAGCGCCCTGTCGCCGCCGCGCCTGACGTTATCGATTATCGCGGCGACCGCTTCTCTTACGTCCGGCAGCTCCGCCGATCTGTTAAGTATCCCTTTTTCAGACAGATTTTCATCTTTGTAGATCTTTATCATTTTACCGCTCCGTGACCGCGGAAAGCGAGGCCTGCACCGCCTTTATCTTTCCGGTCTTGAATTTATAGCTTGATTTGTTAGCTATCAGCCTTGCGCTGACGTCGGCTATCTTCTCTACGACCTCGAGACCGTTTTCGCGCAGCGTCGTCCCCGTCTCGACTATATCGACGATGACGTCGGACAGTCCGAGGATCGGCGCGAGCTCGATCGAGCCGTTGAGCTTTATTATATCGACCTGCCTGCCGATGCCGGCGTAATAGCGACGCGCTGTGTTCTCGAATTTCGTAGCCACGCGAAGCACTCTGCCGGGATCGTCGCGGAAGCCCTTTTTCGCCGCGACCGCGATACGGCACACGCCGGTATGCAGATCGGACAGCTCGTAGACGTCGGGGTCCTGCTCGAGCAGGATGTCGCTGCCGCACACGCCGAGATCCGCGGCGCCGCGCTCGACGTATATCGGCACGTCCGACGGCTTGACCCAGAAATATCTCACTTCGCCGCCGTCGAACACGAGCTTGCGGCTGTTCACTTCGGCGTCTGCCGAGCCGTAGCCGGCTTCGCTCAGCACGGCGTAAACGCGTTCGCCGAGACGCCCTTTGGGCAGCGCTATATTTATCTGATCGTTCATATACTCACCTCAGATCGACGGTCTTTTTGCACGCCTGGTCGACGTTTTCCCGCACGGCGCGGACGGATCCGCCCTCCTCGAGCACGCGGCGCATCTTCTCGGCGACTTTCACGGGGTCTGTCTTATCTCCGTATATGACCGTCTGACCGATCTTTTCCTCGTCTTCGTCTTCGTACTCCGGGAGCCTGTCGAGATATACCGCGAACCCGGCGGCGGAGTTGTTTTTGCCCATTTTCTTCATAAGGTTGCCGTATTCGCCGCCCGAGAGCACCGCTTTCGGCACGCCTTCGACGTATCCGCGGAACACGATGCCGTTATAGTATCCGGCGTCGGCGACGACGGAGAAATCGAATCCCGCGCCGCGAGCCGAGCGGATCGCCGAGAACAGAGTTTTCACGACTTCGTCCCACGCCCGGCCGTCGGAGAGCGCGTACAGCGTCTTTTCCGCCTCGTCTGGCGACGGATCCGCGTCGAGCAGACCGAGAAGCAGCCGCTCGCCGTCGTATCCCGCCGCACGGCAGATCTCAAGCGCGCCGTGTGCGTTTCTGTGCCCTATGCGGTAAAGCAGCTTTTCGCGGTCTTCTCCCTGTACTCCGAGGCGGTCCGCCGTCATCGACAGCAGTCCGAGGTGGGAGACGCCGAGTGCGTTTTCGCCCGAGATCACGTCGAGGCTCAGCCCCGCGAGCATGAGCACCTCGGCGACGCACACGGGATCGGGCTCACCGAGGTATTCAAGCCCCGTCTGCTGTACCTCGGCGAACCTGCCGTCGTCGCCGGCGCGGAAAACGCTTTCGCTGTAGCAGTATTTCGCTGACACGCCGTCGCGGCTGTTGCGGACGATCGACAGCGTGACGTCCGGCTTCAGCGCCATGAGTCTGCCGTCGGTATCCGTGAACGTGATCATCCCGCCGGGCGGCAGAAACGACCTGTGCTCGGAATAAAGACCGTATTCCTCGAATTTTCCCATTTTATATCTCTCGTATCCGCATCTGCGGTACAGAGACGTAAGTTTGTCGGATATCATCATCGCGGCTCCTCCCCGATCCTTTCAAGGCTCGTCCTGTAGCCGTTCTGCCCGTAGTTCAGGCATCTGTTGACGCGGCTTATCGTAGCCGAGCTCGCGCCGGTCACCTCGCTTATCTCCACGTAGTTTTTACCGCCGTAGAGCATGACCGCGACCTCGTAACGCTGCGACATGTCCTGCAGTTCCTTTATGGTGCAAAGATCCGAGAAAAACGCCTCGCATTCCGCCGCCGTCTTCAGATCAAGTATCGCCTGCACAAGTTTGTCGTACATTTCCGTTCTCCTTCGCTTTAATGCTTTACCATATTAGCGCTTTAAAGCGCTAAAGTCAAGAGGAAACGGAAATTGTTTACAAAAAGATAAAAAAAGGACCGGCGATGATCGCCGATCCGTGGTTTTTATCGTTTATCTGACCTCGCAGCCGCCCCATTCCACGACGGTGAAGCCGTCGCGCGCGGGCGCGCTCAGTTCCTGCTCCTCGATCCGCACGTACGATCCGAGCGGCTTGTACGCCATGAAAACTCGGATCACAGTATCGGGCGCGGGCGTGACCTGCAGTTCCGCGCCGTCCGTGTACGCCGCGGTCTGGAACGAGATCAGGTTATATTCGTTGTTCTGCATCCGAGGCAGCCAGTAGATGATGAATTCATCCGCTTCCCTGTCGTTCAGCCCCGCTTTTTTCAGAGCGCCGTACAGAAACTCCGCCGTATCGGAGCCCTTGACGCAGAAGCCTTTTGAAAAGTCGTATCCGGCGTTTCTGTTCCCTTCCCAGAACAGCGCGTAATACCGCCTGCCGTCCCCGAACTCGAGCGTCCCGTCCGGATACGCGGTAAAATCAGCCCAGCCGTCCGCGCCGTATTCCGGATACGACGCCGTTATTTTCCCGTCGTACGAAAGTCTGACGGAACAGACCGTCTTCTCCTCCGGGTAAAGATATATCACCGGTTTCGCATCCGTCATTTCTTCGCCGTAGACGTACAGCACGGAATAGACGATCCCGTCGCCGTTCTTCCCCGTCATATCGACTTTCACCGTGACGTAATATACGTCGCCGCAGTCGTTTTTGACTCTGCATTCGGCGTTATACGTTTTTTCTTCCGTTTCGGTCAAAACGTAACGGTCTGCCGCCTGAAATTTGACCGGCGCGCCGTATTCGCTGCAGAACTGCTCGTCCGTTTTAAGAAAGTCCGATATCTGACGGTAGATCTCTCTTCTCTGCACGTAACGGTCGTATTGCCGCCCCAATACGTACCCGCAGGCGAGCAGCGCCATGCTGACCGCCGCGATGACGACTATCAGAACGATTATCTTCTTCTTGCTCATTGGTCGTTCCCCTTTCCATGTCTGTCACATAATATGATAAAAAAACCGGTAAAAAAAGTTTCACCGCCGCGGAAAATTTACAAATACGGCGCCGGAAACAAAACCGTGCGGCGCCTGACGCGCCGCACGTAATCATTACGCCCAGGACATCGAGCCGGGCTTCGGAGAGGACATTATCGCGCGCTTCAGGAAATACGCGGCTTTTTCAAGTCCCTCGTCGACCGACATCAGGCTGTCTTCGTGCTCGATCGACATGACCTTGTCGTATCCGCAGAGGCGGAGCGTGGAGACGATATCGCGCCAGTACTGCATATCGTGGCCGTAGCCGACGGCGCGGAACACCCACGCGCGGTTCAGCTCGTCGCTGTAATGCTTCGTGTCGAGGACGCCGATCCTCGCCTTGTTGAATTCGTCGACTCTCGTATCCTTTGCGTGGAAATGCCAGATGCAGCCCTTCAGCATCTTTATCGCCTCACAGATATCCATTCCCTGCCAGATCAGATGCGACGGGTCAAAGTTCGCGCCTATGCAGTCGCCGACGGCGGCGCGGAGCTTCAGCAGCGTTTCCGTGTTGTAAACGCAGAAGCCCGGATGCATCTCAAAAGCTATTTTTGTTACACCGTGTTCCGCGCAGAACGCGGCGGTCTTCTTCCAGTACGGGATAAGCACCTCGTTCCACTGATAATCGAGTATGTGCAGGTAATCCTCGGGCCACGGACAGGTGACCCAGTTCGGATATTTCGCGCCGTCGTAATCGCCGGGACAGCCGGAGAACGTGATCACCGTGTCGATCCCCATTTTCTCCGCAAGAAGCACGGCGGCTTTGAAGTCGTCGTCGTACATTTTCGCCGTCGCCTTGTCCGGATGCACGGGGTTGCCGTGGCAGGACAGCGCGGAGACTTCCATATCATAGCTCTTTATCAGAGCGATGAAGTCGTTATACGCTTTTTCATCATGCAGAAGCACCTGCGGATCGCAGTGGGCTTTGCCCGGGTATCCGCCGCAGCCGAGCTCTATCGCCTCGACTCCGAGCGCTTTCAGTTTCGGCAACACTTCCGCAAGCGTGAGATTGCCGTACAGATTTGTAAGTACGCCTAATTTCATATGTTTCTCCTATCTGCCGCAAACGCGGTTATTTATTTGTATATTCCTTTATCATTTCAATCAGTTCGGCAGTCCTTTGATTTGTCTGCCCCGTTAGATCCAATATTGAATTATCCATATTTCCTGATACCTGTTGAAGATCGCCGTCACAACAGGCTATTGGAGTAAAGTATATTTCGTCGCTGTCTGTTTTTGATATGTCTGCAAAAACATAATACTGTTTACCATACATCAGCACAGGAATAAAACTCGACGTTATGCTTTTTATTCCATATTCCTCAAGTTTTTCCTTATTATGATAATATTTTCCAACCTCAAGCTTATATTCTGATTCGTTTTTTGTTCCGTACTCTGACATAAACCATTCTTCGTATTTTTCATCAGGTTTAATACTGACGTATTGTTTTTGTACAGCTTTAACAGAAGCATTCAAATCAAAACCGCTGAAATTTTTTATAACCTCAACCGAAGAGCACTCCAACTCCGCCCATTCCGTTTTTCTATACAAATCCCTGTTATTTATTTTAGTTGCAACAGTATTATAATAAAAATAAAATTCGTAATTTTCCGGAACTATTCTAAGTATTGTATAATTCCCGTTTCCGTTTTTGATAAATTCCTTAAGACTGTAATCCGTACGAACGGTGAATTCATTTTCAAAGTCGTCACACGTGATCAGCGCATTTTGAAATATGTCGTCGTATTTCTCTTCAGATTCTTTAAAGTTGTTTTGACTGCTTTCTGCCCCGATACTTTTAAATGCCTGACTGTTTTTTCCTTCGGCATCATTATATATATTGCCGGTGCAGCCGAATAATAATGCCATAAGTAATAGCGTGCACATAAACATTATTGTTTTTTTCATGGTTAATTACCCAACTTATTTATCAAATTAATCTTGTCGTGTACAGTCGGTCTGATGCATGAAAGAGTATAATTTTCTCCGGGCAGACCGCGATTCATGATTGAACAAACACAATTATCATATGGATAATCATCAGCTTCTTCTGGATAATTTTCATCATCAAACGTTTCTTTAGGATGCGACAATTTTAATACGCCGCGCCCCGCTCCCCCGCTCACCCTTTTTTTCGCGTCCCCTCAAGTCTTAGACTTGACCGGAGGGGGGGAGAGGGGGGACAAGGGGGAACGTTGAGGGGTGGGGTCACCCGATCGTGCGCTTTGCGCACACGGTCCGTCGCGCAGCGACACCTTAATTTTGAATTCTTAAT
>JAGDCE010000026.1 GCA_017958705.1 Clostridia bacterium | reverse complement strand
GCAATGTAAAAATCAGCTCGCCGAAGGCGAATTTAGCTGACCGAAGGTCAATTTAGCTGCGCGAAGCGCAATTTAGCTCGCCCGCAGGGCGAATTTAGCTGACCGAAGGTCAATTTAGCTCGCCCGAAAGTCATTTAGACTTTTCATTGTTCGCTTTGGTCGTATTTATCGACGATATCAGCATGCAGCGTATGGATCCGCACAAGTTTTGAAGTTCTTTATACTTTTCGTCTTCCAGAAATCTGGTTCTGTTCAGCAGCTCCAGCCAGTACTCCGACTCATAGCATTCTTTTAACGCGATCTGCATTTTTGATATAAAATCAGCGGTTCCTTGACCGTATTTCGACTCGTGGATATTAGCGCCGACAGACGTGCCGGACCGGATCAACTGATTCGTCATTACTGATTCGCGTTTTGTTTCCTTGATAGACCGGCAAACGGTTACTATTTCAACGGCAAAGTCTTTTGCTTTTTCAAGCATGATACTGTCAGACATATTTCGTTCCTCTCGATAATTGGTTATTATGAGCTAAATTGCCGCTTCGCGGCAGCTAAATTGCCGCTTCGCGGCAGCTAAATTGAAGCCTTACGGCTTCAGCTAAATTGAAAACCACGGGTTTTCAGCTAAATTGAATTCGCCCGCAAGGGCGAATTCAGCTAAGGAGTGATCCTCCTTCGGAAAAAGATCAGATAAATAAGAATAAGAGTAAGCGGTATCGCGGTACCGATCCAGAAGATCGCGCCGGACTGGTTGACGAAGATGTTGAACACGGCGTGGAACGTTATCGTGAAGCACAGAAACGCGAACGCGCCGACGACGCGCAGCCAGACTTTGTCCCACAGATAGAACAGGCCGAGCGCAACGATCATGCCGCAGACGACGTGCATCGCGCCCGTGCCGAAACCGCGGATCACGAGGCGGAGCAGCTGCGACGTGCCGTACGACGTCAGAAAGCAAACGTTTTCAAACGTTGCGAAACCGACGGCGATCAGAAGCGCTCCCGCCGTCGCGAGCTTTTTATCCGGCTCGAACACGAGCAGGAAGAAGAGCAGCGGCAGAAATTTCATTATCTCCTCGACCGCGGGCGAGATCTCGTGCGAGGCGGCGGTAAGATCGACGCCGGTCACCCCGGCGAAAAACGAGCTTACGTACGCGGACAAAAGGCACGCGGTCATGCCGGACAAAACGAAGAGAAGCGATCTGCGGCCCTCACGGCGCAGGAACAGCGTCGCCAGGAAAAGCGGCGCGGCGAGGCAGATATAAACGTTTTCTATGTAGTTCACGGCTTCACCGCCTCTCTGATCGAAGGCAAAAGCGCGGCTAATTCCGCCGTCAAAAGGAAATCGAACCAGTAATAAGGATTAGACAGCGAATCGGCGTCCCAGAAGCACGAGGCGACCCACAGCCCGTATTCGAGCAGGCAGAGGATCAGAACAGAGATAACGAAAAAGCGCTGTTTGCGGAAGACTTCGCCCGCCGTGAGCCTGCGGATCGCGGAGAAGAGCAAAAGCCCCATCAGCACGGCGTATATCAGGTTGCTCAGTATCTCCCCGCGCGTCATGAAGAAGACCGCCATGCCGAACGTGAAAACCGGACCGAGCCACGGAAGGATCCCGATCTTGCCGCAAAGCTCGGGCGGGGCGACACGGCGCAGGATCATATAAAGGAGTATCAGCGCGGCGTACCAGCTGAGGTCAGAGACGACGGAGATCTGCGGCGTGTCCTCGTAGAAGATGAGGCACAGAAGCCAGTAAACGCATCCGAGCGCCCAGCTTCCGTAGAAGAAGAACGCCTGCGTCCACGTGCGGCTCTTGTATTTCGCGGTCCGGTAAAGCGATACCGCGGCGCAGATCAGCAGCGTCGCGATCTGGACCGCGTTGTCAATGCTTTCTATCATCGTTTTTGTCCTCGCCGCCGTCGTCGTCATTATGTTTTTTTATACGGAAGCAGAACACGGTCAAAAACGCCCCGAGACACAGCGATATAACGGCGACGACGACGTATCCGAGCGCCGAATGATCGGTAAATATGCTCGCTGCGGCGACCCCGGGCGTCGAATCGGGGCCGATGACCGGCAGCGACGATACCATAAACGCCACGGTGATCGCGACGGCAAGGCAAGCCGCGCAGGCGGCGGCGCATTTTATAACGTATCCTCTGCGGCTTTTTTTATTTTTCATTGCCTTCATGCGGCGATGCAGTTCATTTACGCGTTCTTCAGAAGTCCGCACGGGTCATACCCTCCTTTTGCAGCTCCTCCCGGAGCCGTATCTTTCCGTTGTTGAGCAGATTTTCCACACGCTTCACGGTGCAGCCGAGTACGCCCGCCGCGCTAGCGTAGCTGAGATCCATCATATATACGAGCCAAAGCGCCTCGCGGTACTGCGGCGCGATGCGGTTGAGACACCGGTGAAGGACGGCGCCGCGCTCTTTTTTCAGCGCCTCGTCCTCGGGCGACGCCGCCCGGTCGGGGACCGCGTCGTCGAGCGTCTCGTCGAGGCTGAACTCCTGCCGGCTTAACCGCAGCTTCCACAGCCGGTTCGCCATGTTGCGCGCCGTTTTGAACAGGTACGCACGGAATTTTCCCTCTCCGATCCGCGGCTTGTCCACGAGTATCACCGTGAAGCAGTCGAGCATCAGATCCTCCGCGTCCTGCGTGTTGTGCAGAAAGGCGTCGAGATACGCCGTGAGCGCGTCTCCGTAGCGGAGCATCAGCTCGTCGCCGGACGGCTGATCGCCCGCCAGATATTGCCGGTACAACTGATCGTCCGTCACCGTATCTCCCCCTCTCCGTCATCCGATTCGTTCTCTTTATTATACCGATATACCCGCTGAATGTCAATACCCGCGCGCAAATAACCGCTTATTTTGACTGTTTTTGTCGTCCGGCGCAAAAAAACGGTTGACTTACGTCAGCAAATATGGTAGTATATACGCAGGGGAGCCCGCGGCCGAGCCGCGATGCTTCCAATAAACGAAAAGAGAGGAACATATCATGCCTTTTTGCTCAAAGTGCGGAAACCGTCTTAACGAGGGCGCGAAATTCTGCGCCGCCTGCGGAGCGAAGGTCGGCGGCTCTCCCGCGCCGGGGCCCGCGTCGCAGCCTTATACGGGGCAGACCTACGCACCCGCCGCACAGCCGGTGACAGTCCTTAATCCGCGCATAAGAGTCCGTTACCGCTGTCCGTCCGGCCACGTTTTTGACGGAACGGCTGAACAGACGAACTGCCCGACGTGCGGCGCGGGACTCGTCAAAGGCGGTTACATCCAGCTTTACCGCATGGGCAACTTCATGGGCGCCGCCGTAGGTATGGGCATTTATATAGACGATCTGCCGTTCGGCCATATCGGCAACAAACAGAGCGTTTACGTAAGTCTGCCGCTCGGTCTGCATAAGATCCACATGACGCATACCGCGACGAGATACTGCAACGATCCCGTCTACGAGTTATCGCCTCAGTATCCGGTGCTCTGCTGCAAGGCTTATTTCACGAACGGCGGCTTCAAGATAAACGTCGAAACGGCTCCGCCGGAATCCATGCCTCAGTCATGATCTTATACGCTCAG
>JAGDCE010000272.1 GCA_017958705.1 Clostridia bacterium | reverse complement strand
TCCTCGGCATATTGATCGTGACGACGCCGACGGAACCGGTGCTCTCGCCGGATCCGAAGAAACCGCCGGTCTTTTTGCGGAGCTCGCGAAGATCGAGGCGCAGACGGCAGCACATGCTGCGGATGTCCGACGGCTCCATATCGCTGTTGATATAGTTTGAGAAGTAAGGCGTGCCGTATTTGGACGTCATCGCGAACAGGAGCTTGTTGTTTTCGGTCTCGGACCAGTCGAAATCTTTGGTGATCGAATAAGTGGGGATGGGATACTGGAAGCATCTGCCGTTGGCGTCGCCCTCGATCATGATCTCGATGAACGCGCGGTTGATCATATCCATTTCCGGCTTGCAGTCCTTGTATTTGAAATCCATCTCCTTGCCGCCGACGATAGCGGGAAGCTCGGCGAGGTCGTTCGGGACCGTCCAGTCGAGCGTTATGTTGGAGAACGGAGACTGGGTGCCCCATCTCGAAGGCGTATTGACGCCGAACACGAAGGATTCGATACACTTCTTGACGTCTCTGTACGAGAGGTTGTCGGCTTTGACGAACGGTGCGAGATACGTATCGAACGACGAGAACGCCTGAGCGCCCGCCCACTCGTTCTGCATGATGCCGAGGAAGTTGACCATCTGGTTGCACAGCGTGGCGAGGTGGCTTGCCGGAGAGGACGTGATCTTTCCGGGGATGCCGCCGAGACCTTCCTTTATGAGCTGCTTAAGCGACCAGCCGGCGCAGTAGCCGGTGAGCATCGACAGGTCGTGCAGATGTATGTCGGCGTTTCTGTGAGCGTCCGCGATCTCCTGATCGTAGATCTCTGACAGCCAGTAATTGGCGGTTATCGCGCCGGAGTTGCTTAATATCAGACCGCCGACGGAGTACTTGACGGTAGAGTTCTCTTTGACTCTCCAGTCAAGGTTCTTCACGTAACTGTTTACTATTTCCTTATAGTCCAGTATCGTGGACTTCATGTTGCGGATCTTCTCGCGGTTTTTTCTGTAAAGGATGTAGCACTTCGCGACGTCCGCATATCCCGCGTCTATAAGTATTTTCTCAACGCTGTCCTGGATCTCCTCAACGCCTATCTTGCCGTCTTTAATCTTAGGCTCGTAATCCGACGTGACCTTGAGGGCGAGCATATCGATTATATCGTCGTTATACTGCCTGTTCTGCGCATCGAACGCTTTTCTGATCGCGTCTGAGATCTTTCTGATGTTGAAATCAACTACTTTCCCGTCACGTTTTACTACCTGATACATATTTTACCTCTCTTTTCTTTATCATACAACGCTGTGGTTTATTTGTCGCAATTTCTGTTACCGACACTCGGTCGGCCTGTATATCATACAACAAAATTTCCGATTTGTCAAGAGGTTTTTGCAATATATTGTAAGAAAAAATCGACGGAAAACTATATATAGTTATATTCCTCTTAAAGCCGCGCGGGGCACAAACTTTTGTACAGCGTCAAGATACAAGTGCATCGACTCCTCGGAGGGCGCCGAAAGATTGCCGTAAGGAACATTCTCGCTGTCCTTGAAGCACTGCAGATAATAGTTGACGTCGCCCTTGATCCATTCGCCTATTTTTATGAAATCATCGAGCTCGTGAAGCTGCTGCACGACCGTGGTACGAAACTCGAATTCCGTGTTTCCGCTCTTTAAAATCATGATGCTTTTGTTTACCGCGTCGAGGTCAACGTCGCAGCCGGCCGTCAGATAGTATTTCTCACGGCTGTTCTTTATATCCATAGCAACGTAATCTACGAGCCCGCGCGTCAAAAGCTCCGCGAGACGCGCCGGGAACGTGCCGTTCGTGTCGAGCTTGACGGGATAGCCGAGCTCCCTTACCTCGACGATAAGCTCCGCGATATCTGGATGTATCAGCGGTTCGCCTCCGGTTATGACTACGGCGTCGAGCAGACCCGCGCGCTTTTTCAGATATTCGAAGACCTCCGTTTTATCGAGCGGTTCGCCCGGATCCTGCACGAGCCCGTAGTTATGGCAGAACGGGCAGCGGAAGTTGCATCCGCCCGTAAACAGCACCGCCGCGGTTTTTCCCGGGAAATCCACGAGCGACAGTTTCTGAAGTCCGTATATTTTCATTTTTTGCTCCGTTTTCGCATTTTTTTCAATCATATCATATGACGGCGCGTTTTTCAATAGCATTTTCAAATTTTACAAGTTCTTTTTTATTCCCGGGTTGACATTTAATATATATTGTGATATTATTTAAAATACGGGTATAATCCCGCAAAAACAAATCAGGAGCGGATATGAGTAAAAAATCCAAACTCGTTATAATATATTGTGCGTTGTGCTCCGTACTCTTCATGGCCGGCTTTGCCGTACTGTCGTACAACAAGCTGCTGCCCGGAGTATGGCAGACCGTCCTGTTCGCCGCGGCGTACTGCGTGATATTGCTCTTCGGAGTATGGTTTATATTACGCGCGGGATCGACGTCTCAGGGCAACGACGCGCCGCCGAAATCTTCACGTTCGGTGACGCATATGCTTGCCGCGATGAAGATGCCGGTCGCGCTGACCGACGGCGGCGGAAAGATAGTCTGGAGCAACGAAGCGTTTTCCGCAATCATGGAAGGCCGGATCAAGAAGGATTCAGATTTCCGTCAGCTCACGGGATTATCGCTCAAAGAACTGCTCGCCGCCGATCCCGAGACCGGCGCGGAGATAAAGCTCGATACGCGCACGTTCCGCGTGTTCGGTTTCCCGCAGAGCAATTCCGCCGGCAGGACAGTGACTACGCTGTGGGTCGAGACGACAAATGAAACACAGCTCCGCGAAAAGCTTGAGAACGAGCGGCTGATCGTCGGCTACGTCGTGATAGACATGGCGGACAACTTCCTGTCAAACATGCAGGATCAGTACGCCGAAGCGTCCGCCGCCGTGACGAAGCTCCTTAAGAGCTGGGCCGAGTCTGTCAACGGTCATATAAGAGAGTACGGCGCCGGCAAATATCTTATGATGTTCTTCGCCGACCAGCTGCCTGCGATGCGCCGCGCCTCGTTCCCGATACTGTCGGAAGCCAAGAAGATCACGTTCGGCGACGACGCGATCCCGATGACGCTGTCGATCGGTATAGCCGACTGCGGCGGCACGGTCACCGAAAAATGTCAGCTTGCCTCCTCCGCCATGAGTTTCGCGCTGCAGCGCGGCGGCGACCAGGTCGTCATTAAAAACGACCGCGGCACGAAGGACGAGTTCTTCGGCGGTCTTTCAAAACACGATCCGCAGCTGACGGGTCTCAACGCCAGAAGGCTCGTGCTTCAGGCGACGCCGCTGATCAAGAAAGCCGGCTCGGTCTTCATCATGGGCCACAAGAACGCGGACTTCGACTGTCTCGCCTCGTGCATGGGCATAGCGAAGATTTGTCTGTCGCTTGGCAAGAAGACGACGCTTATCGTGAAGAACAACAAGAATATCGCCAAGCCTTACGCGAAGATGCTTGAAATGCCGGACTACCGCGACATTTTCTACGACTTCGACCGCGACGATCTCGACGCCGTCGAGCACGATTCCCTTCTCTTCATCATAGACGTCAACAATCCTTATATATTCGAATACCCCGAGATCACGAAGCACGTGTCTCAGATAATCGTCATAGATCACCACCGCATGTCGTCGAGCAGTTTCCCGTTCGAGACGAAGATAACGTACGTCGAACCGTCGGCGTCGTCGGCGTCCGAGATAGTTTCTCAGATGATCGCGCAGTTCTTCCCGTCGGGCGTGCTGACGCCGGACGAGGCGAACCTGCTGCTCGCCGGCATCCAGCTCGACACGAATAACTTCACGCGCGACTGCGGAGCCGGTACGTACGCCGCCGCGCAGTTCCTTCGCCGTGAGGGCGCCGACGCCTCCGTCGCCTCGTCGTTCTTCACGCTCGACAAGAAAGCGTTCATGCTTGAGCTCAAGATCGAGAGCACGATGCGCGTCTACCGCGACGGCTGCGTGATCTGCACCGGCGACGACAGCTCGCCCTCGTCCGATCCCGCCACGGCGGCGCGCGTGGCCGACACGATGCTGAAGCTCGACGGCGTCGCGGCCTCGTTCGCGATCGTACGCATAAACACGGACGTTTCGTCCGAGCCTGTATATACGATCTCCGCACGCAGCGACGGATCCGTCAACGTTCAGGTAATACTCGAGCGGCTCGGCGGCGGCGGCCACCATTCGAACGCCGGAACGCAGCTGACGGCCGGCAAGGTCGTACAGATGTACGAAGGACCTCTGCCGAGAGTGACCTCCGAACTTGCGGTCGGACTGCTCGAGCAGGCGATCGACGCAAGCTTCGCAAAAGACGCGGCTGAAGATCAGGAATAAAAGATTCCAACTGAAAGGAAGTGTATATAAATGAAAGTTTTACTGCTTGAAGACGTAAAGGGCCAGGGCAAAAAGGGCGAAATCGTCAAGGTATCCGACGGATACGCCAAAAACTACCTGATCCCGAGAAAACTCGCCCGCGAATTAACGGACGCTCTGCTGAAAGAGTTGAAAGCCAAAGAGGAATCGAGGCTCCATAAAATAGAGGTCGAGCGCGCGGAGGCGAAAGCCCTTGCCGAGAAGATCGGCTCGCTCAACGTCGTCATACGCCAGCAGGCGGGAGCCGGCGGAAAATTCTACGGCTCCGTCACCGCGAAGGAAGTATCCGAGGAGCTTAAAAAGCAGTACGGTATAGAACTCGACAAGAGAAAGATAACGGTCGCCGAGCCGATAAAGACGTTCGGCAAATACGAGCTTGACGTAAAGTATTATCCGGACGTAAACGGGAAGATAAACCTCATCGTAACCGAAAAGGAGTAAGCCGATAAAATGCCCAACGAATTCAACAGACAGATGCCGTTTTCCCTTCAGGCTGAGCAGTCTGTTCTCGGCGCGATCCTGATCGATCCCGAAAAATTCAGCGATGTGGCGAAGCAGCTTGACGAAAACGACTTTTATCTCGAACTGCACAAGCGTATCTATAGCGCGATGCATACGCTCTCCCTCAGTCAGAACAGGGTGATCGACGAGATCACGCTTACCGATATGCTCGTCGAACAGACAGACATGGACGAGGCGGCGTGCCGCAGCAACATAATGACGATAATATCGACCACGCCGTCAACGGCGAATCTGGACGATTACGTCAATATAGTCAAGGAAAAAAGCCTGAGACGTCAGCTCATAAACGCGTCGGGTGAGATATCCGAGACCGCGTTCAACGACGGCGAGACCGTTTATTCGGCGATAGAGCGTGCGGAACAGCTTATATATAACATATCTAACAACCGCAACAATACCGACCTTGTTCACATCAAGACGCTTCTGACGCACGCGAGCGACAGCATAGTCGCCCTGTCGCGCGATCCGGACAAATACATGGGCGTAAAAACTCATTATTCCGGTCTCGACAACCTGCTGTACGGAATGAGCAAGGGAGAGCTGCTTATCGTGGGCGCGCGCCCCGGTATGGGTAAAACGAGCTTCGTTTTAAACATCGCGGAAAACGCCGCGTTCAAAGGTAAAAAGACGATCTGCTTCTTCACCCTCGAGATGTCGGGCGAAGAGCTCGTCAAGAGGATGATCTCGACCGAGGCATGCATTTCGAGCAGCACGCTGCGCTCGGGAAAGCTCACCGAAGAGGAATGGAGACGCTTCGGCGACGCCTGTAAGAAGCTAGCGGAATGCAATATTTACATCGACGGCACCACGGAATCGACCGTGTCGCGGATCAAAGCAAAGCTGAAGAGGATCCGTGAGCTTTCATCTGGCGGGCTCGTCATTATCGACTATCTGCAGCTGATGCAGGATCCCGCCGTCGCCAAAAACGGCAGGACTGCCGAGGTCTCAGCGATATCGAGAAACCTCAAGCTTATGGCGAAAGAGCTCGATGTCCCCGTGATCTGCTGTTCACAGCTGAACAGAGATCTTGAAAAAACGAAAGAAAAGGTCCCGACGATGGCGGATCTGCGTGAGTCCGGCTCTATCGAACAGGACGCGGACGTGGTGCTTCTGCTCTACCGTCCCGACTATTACGACCAGAAACAGGATCAGCAGAACCGCGCTCAGGTGATCGTCGCGAAAAACCGTCACGGCGGCACCGGTACGGTCGAAATGTCGTGGGATCCCGAGCATACGAGATTCTCGGAGTTGTCTAACATTGAAGAACCCGGTTGACGACGCGCTCGGAGCTGTCCGTGCTTACGCGAAAGAAAACGGCATGGAACTGAACGGCCGGATCCTCACGGGACTTTCCGGCGGCGCGGATTCCGTGACGCTTCTGCTCATATTGCTCAAACTCGGAGCCGAGCCGGTATGCGTTCACGTGAACCACATGATACGCGGAGCTGACGCGGATGCCGACGAGCAATTCTGCCGCGATCTGTGTTCCGGGCTCGGCGTTGAATTCCACGCGTGCCGGGTCGACGTGCCGGAACTGTCGAAAAAGCTGAAAAAAGGCGTTGAAGAGACGGCGAGGGACGAACGCAGGCGGATCTTTAAAGAAGCCTTGACCGGATACGGATGCCGCGCGGTCGCGGTCGCGCACAATGCGAACGATCGCGCCGAAACGCTTCTGTTCAATCTTGCGCGCGGCACAGGTCCGAGAGGGCTCGGCAGTATACGCCCCGTGCGCGAGGAGGACGGCGTCGTTTATCTGCGCCCGCTTCTCTGCCTCATCCGTGCGCAGATCGACTCGTTCCTTGCCGCCTGCGGACAGACGCACGTGACCGATAAAACGAATGCCGACACCGATTACACGCGCAATTATATCCGCGCGGAGGTGCTCCCGCGATTCGAAAGAATTAATCCCTCTTATCTGTCAAACATAAACAAAGCGGCGATGCTTTGCGCTGAAGCCGACGATTTTATCACAGTCTGCGCCGAAGAATATCTGTTCCGTGCCGACGCGATGACGGCGGATTCTCTTTCGTCGCTTCACCCCGCGGTGTTCAAAAAGACGTTTTCCCTGCAATACGGCCGCGCCTGCGGCGAAGCGCTGTCCGACGCGCATCTGCGTCTGATATCGGCTTTCATACCGCAGGCCGAGAACGGACAGCGTCTTAGCTTCCCGTCGGGAGTCGATCTGATCTGCGAAAACGGCGCGTTCCGGTTTTTGCAGCGGTCCGAGCCGCTCGTTTACAGCATCCCGATAGAAAACGAGGGCGAATACGCGATACCGGGAAGAAACAGCGTGATATTTGCCGAATACGTCGGCTCTGCAAAGCCGCTTCACGCATATAAAAATTTTTACAAACTGGTCAAACGAATAAAAATAAGTTCTGATATCATAAAAAACGGCGTATTCGTCAGAAACCGCCGCGACAGCGACTTTGTCGTTTCCGGGGGAATGACGCATACCGTAAAAAAAATATTGAGTGACAGAAAAGTGCCGTCTTCACTTCGCGGAGATTACCCCGTCGTATGTGACCGCGGCGGGATACTGTTCGTGCCCCCGTTCTACGTCCGAGACGGCGTCCGCGGGGATGAGGCGGTGTATTTAACTTACTGTGAATTTGAAAAACGGAGACAATATGAACGCACTTGAAAACGATATCGCAACGATACTTATAAC
>JAGDCE010000271.1 GCA_017958705.1 Clostridia bacterium | reverse complement strand
GTGCGCGAGCGGAATGCCCTTCGCCTCGGCGGTGATGAGGTAATCGTATTCCGGCGCGATCTTCAGCAGCTCCCGGGCGCACGCGACGGTCAGCTCCTGATCGCCGAAGATGACGAAGCCCGCGATATAAAGATCGTCCGTTACTCTGCAGATGGGAAGCGCGCGGTCCAGCCCCGCGATTTTCATTTTGTAAAACATGCCGACAACTCCTTGTTATTAAAAAATCACAGTTATATGATAATACAATTTCCGAAAAAGGTCAATACAAAAAAACAGGACGCCCGTAGGCGTCCTGTTTTTGCGTTTAAGCGGTTTTTGCCTTACTGGAGCTTGCCTCCGCAGTTCGAGCAGAAAGCGGAGCCTGCCGGCATCTGCGCGCCGCAGAAGGGGCAGAACTTCGTCGCGGGAGCCTGGGGCTGCGCCGGAGCCTGCTGCTGAGGCTGGACGCCATAGCCGTTAAACTGCGGCTGCGCGTAGTTCTGCTGAACGTAGTTCGGCTGCGCGGGCGCGGGACGGACGGCCTTTCCCCCCAGCGCGAAGTAGAAAAGTATGAAGGAGAGCGGAATAAGGATACCGAGAACCGCTGTGATAACGAAGGTTATAACGGTGAGCGTGCTCGCGTATGAGAGCGTGCCGTTCGCTATCTTATAGACGGTTTCAAAGCCGCCGAGATAGATCAAATACATCACGGACGCCACGCGCGCTCCGGTCAGGTCTCTGGAATACGCCTCTCTTTTCGCGAAAAGTATGCCGGTGACGATGAGCACGAATAAAGCGGCGATGAATTCGATGACGTCCTTGGCCTCAAGCGCGCCGTTGACGAGTATCTTTATGAACGACACGAGTACCTCGATGAAAAGTATCAGCCAGCCCGTGAACGTATAGCTCGCGGCGCCAGACACAGGTCTGTCGTTTGCCATATTGATGTAAAACTTGCCGAGCATGATCGCCGGGACGACGAAGATGAACGCTTCACCCACGAACGTCGACACGATCGTCATGATGTCCAGGAAGTCCATATACTTTATCCACTCAATGAAGTCTATGATTGACAACATCAGAAGTACGGCGAACGCGGCGCCGAAAAGGAAGTTGAGCACTGCAAGCGGTATGATCCTCTTTTTGTTTTTCATGGCTTTTTCCTCCGATATTCGTTATTTTTATAACTTTGCTTGAGTTTATTATATTACCTTTTACCGCTTCGTGTCAACAAAAAACGGCAAATCAAACGAGATCGTCGAAAAAGACGCGGTTTTACCGGGCAAAAAGATCAATTTACCGTTGAAAATTCCGGAAGTTTGTGGTAGAATATCATTCGTAGCCGCAAACGCGGGATTAGTACATCGGTAGTACAGGGCCTTCCCAAGGCTCGGAGGTGGGTTCGACTCCCATATCCCGCTCCACCGCAACAAACCTCTTTTGTCCGTGACAAAAGAGGTTTGTTGTATGATTCCGGATATCAAATAGGTATATTCTCTTGACTTGCGGCGCGTTTTGTGGTACATTTTTCATGTAGCGTACTCTTTCGAAAGGAGCGTGCCTCATTGGATAAGATCAGGGTTTTGTTTCCTTATGTGGAAGCCGGATTCGGACACATTATGCCGATGAAGTCGCTCGAACAGACCTTTCGCAAGAAATACGGCGACAGAGTAGAGATCATCTCCTCCGAGTTTTACACAGAGACCGGCGACAAGCATCTGGCGAAGTATGAGCAGATGCTCGCGAACCAGGTCCGGATATATAACTCCGCGCCGATCGTAGGCTATATCGCGACCGGCTCGTGCGAGTTTTTCGGGAGCACGCTTTCCTCGTTCGCTTCTATGCGCCTGATCGCTCCGATCGCCTGCCGACGCGGGATAAAGCGTATGCGCGAGCTGGCCCCGGACGTCGTGATAGACACCCACTGGGCGACCCATTACTACGCCGTGCGCATAAAGCCGAAGCCGCTGACCGTCATGTACTGTCCCGACGCGCAGCTGAACAAGCTTTTTGAATACAACTGCGACCTCGTGCTTATCAGCATGCCTAAGGGATACGAAAAGGGAATGCGCAAAAGGCGTTTCAACGAAGATAACCTCAAGCTCGTGCCGTTCCTCATCCGCAACGAGGCGTTCGACGTCTGCCGCGATAAAAAGCAGCTGCGGCGCGATCTCGGCCTCCCGGAGGACAAGTTCACCGTGCTGCTCGTCGAGGGCGCCTACGGCATCGGAAAGATCGAGGAAACGACGAAGCTCCTCATAAAGGAACATATCCCGATGACCGTTATCCCCGTCTGCGGGACGAACACGAAGCTTTATGAGCGTATGCAGAGCTTGGAGGCTTCTGAGGAGGTCACGTTCAGGCCTTACGCCTTCGCGGACAACATGCTCGAGCTGCATGCGGCCTCCGACGTTTTCTGCGGAAAAAGCGGCAATATGCTCGCCGAGGCGACCTTCTACGGGAACCCCTCGATCATTACCCACTTTGCAAACCTGATTGAGCGCAACATCGCCGATCACTATCTCAACACCGTCGGCTGCGCGATCAAGGAATTCTCGCCGAAAAAGGCGGTCGAACTGATCAAGCGCTTCGCGCAGGACGAATCGCTGCTCGAGCCGTACCGCCGCGCGGCGGCGGATTACAGCGGGCACTTCGGCTCCGAGGAAGCGGCGGACGTCATCTGGCAAAGCATGACCGAGCGCTTCCCTTCTCTGCGCTGAACGCGGCGCGGTAAATGCGATGAATACAGAGTTTTTCAAGTGCGCTTGAAAGGCAAACCGGAATATGAGTTATTTAGGAATCGTTAATCTCATCTCGTTCATACTGTTCTTTCTGCTGGGAGCGATAATGGCACATTTCGCTCTCTTTGCCGTCGTCGGTATTTTTAAGCGTACCACCTATCCGCGCACCGAAAAGATCAACAAGTTCGGCATCATCATCCCCGCGAGAAACGAGGAATCCGTCGTCGCAGGGCTTATCGACAGCGTGAGGAAGAACAATTATCCGCAGGACAAGCTGCAGATCTTTGTCATCGCGCACAACTGTACCGACAGGACCGCCGAGATCGCGCGCGCTCACGGCGCCACTGTCTATGAATACAGCAACCCGAAAGAGAATACGATGGGCTACGCCTTCAAATATCTGTTCTCCTGTATCGAACGCGACTACGGGACGCAGACGTTTGACGGCTTCTTTTTATTCAACGCCGACAATATCCTCGACGCCAACTACATCGCCAGGATGAACGACGCTTTCGAGCACTACGGCAGAGAAGCGGTCATCACTTCATTCAGAAACTCGAAGAACTTCGGCTCGAACCTGATATCCGGGCTTTACGGGATGTATTTCGCGGTCGGCTGCCGCCTTGAAAGCCGCGGCAGGACCGCGCTCGGATGCTCCACGCGCGTTCAGGGCACCGGGTACCTGATAAACTCGAAGGTCGTCGCGAAGGGCTGGCCCTACGTCTCGCTGACCGAGGACTGGGAGTTCACCGCCGACCAGATACTCTTTGATAACAATATCCGCTTCTGCGACGACGCCGTCTTTTATGACGAGCAGCCGACTTCGATACGCATCATGTGGCGCCAGCGCGTGCGCTGGTCGCGCGGGCACCTCCTCGTTTTCTACGCCCGCTTCAAGGACCTCTTCTCATCCCTCTTCAAAAAGAAGACGAAGCATCGCGTTTCGCTCTATGACATTACCGCGTTTATCCTGCCGTCGTCTCTCATACTCATAGTGATACAGATACTGCAGCTCGTGCTGCTTTTGATGGCGCCGCTGATCGACAGCAGCGTCACGCTGCACGACGTGTTCATAGGCAATTCGGCAAATCTTTTCACGTCAATGGGACTGCTGTTCATCTGGGCGAAATCCGCCATCCTTTCATTCGCCGTGATGCTGCTTACCGCTATCGTCGTTTTCATTATCGAGCGCAAACGCATCAAGGGCGTGAGCTTCGGCAGAAAGGTGCTTATCGCGCTCATGTGGCCGGTATTCCTGTTCATTCAGCTCCCGATAGACGTGCAGGCGTTCTTCTCGCGCAACCTCGGCTGGAAGCCGATCCCGCACAGCGACCAGACGACATTTGAGCACGTCAATCCCGCCGCCGAAGAAGCGGCGCAGAGCTGACCGGGCGAAAACAGATAACGCGAACGTATAAAAAAGACGCTTCCGGATCCGGAAGCGTCTTTCTTTTTCGTTTTTGTGAAATTACTTGAGTTCGACGGTGGCGCCGGCTTCTTCAAGCTTCGCCTTCATCGCGTTGGCTTCGTCAACGGAAACGCCGGTCTTGACGGCCTTGGGGGCAGCGTCAACCAGTTCCTTGGACTCCTTGAGTCCGAGGCCGGTCAGATCCTTGACGGCCTTGATGACGTCCATCTTTCTCTCGCC
>JAGDCE010000270.1 GCA_017958705.1 Clostridia bacterium | reverse complement strand
GTGAACATGACCGCGGCCGGGGTAAAGCGGGGTCTGGGCGTCGGAGAAACGATCGGTTGATCCATTTTTATATCCTCTCTTTATCCATTATTACGGCCGTGGCGGCCGTTGTTATTATTTTATCATATTTTACCGCGAATTTCAATAGGAAACCGGCAGATTTTTAAAATCAAATCCGCGAAAGACATTAGCCGCAATTGAAATATTCATAAATCGGGTGTATAATTAAACAAAGGGCGCGGGGAGCGGTCCGCGCGGCGCCGGAGGTTATGGATGAGCGGCGATTTTTATAAAAAATACACGTCGGCGACGCTCGCGGCGAGCGGGACGCAGACGTTTTTCGACTCCGACGGGCGGCCGCACACCGGCTGCGTATACGTCAAAGTCTGCGTCGACGGGACGTACGATTTTTTGTTTCTGTTCGCGAACGTCACGGATACGACTTTCGCCGACGGCAGAAGAAGCGTGAAGAATCTCCGGCTCGGGCCGTGGAGGCTGATCCGCGCGGACGTTTCCGTCTGCGACGCGCTCGAGCCCGCAGAAGACGGCGGACAGCGGACGCAGCTTTTGTTTGACAAAAGTCCGTCGAAGGACGTCGGCGAGGGAGAGATATTTTCAAGCGACCCCGTGACGCTCTGCGTTAAAAAGGGTCAGTACGTCCGCGTAACGGTCCGCTTTGCCGGCCGCGTCCTGCCGTGTCACGAGGAGAGCATCATCCCGGTATTCCGACTGACGGATAACGGCTGGACGCCGGACGTGCACGTGCCGGTGCCGGCCATGACCGGATGCACGCGGCAGGTCTCTGTGCGCGTCTGCTTCTTGGGCGACTCGATCACTCAGGGCATCGGCACGCCGCATAACAGCTATATGCACTACGCGGCGCGGACCGCGGAGACGGTCGGGTACGACGGCGTCGCGTACTGGGATATCGGTCTCGGTTACGCGCGCGCCGCCGACGCCGCCTCCCGCGGCGTATGGCTCTGCAAGGCTAAGATGAACGACGTCGTAAGCGTCTGCCTCGGGGTAAACGACATAATGCGGGGTCATTCCGCAAAAGATATAAAAAACAGCGTTTCGGTGACCGTCTCTGAGCTGAAAAAAGCCGGCTGCGCCGTGCTTTTGCAAACTGTGCCGCCGTTCGAATACGACGGCAGACAGACCCGGATATGGCTCGACGTCAACGGCTTCATCCGGCAAAACACGGTCGGGGCGGACGCCGTCTTCGACTGCTCGGCCGTGCTCGGCAGCCCGGACCGTCCGTGGCAGGCGAGATTCGGCGGCCACCCGAACGAAGAAGGCTGTCTGCTCTGGGCAAAGGCGCTTTCGCCGGTGCTGTCAGCTCTGATCGAAAAAGCCGCGGAGCGCGGCAAATGAATCATGTAAAAAAATGCTGCGAATCTTAAGGAGGTGCCGCAATGAAAATAACGCTAAACTACACGGTCAAACTCGGAAAATACGACAATAACGAAGACGTTTTTACTTTTGAGATACCGTCTGCCGACAAAGAGACGGAAAATGCCTACAAGACCGCCGTTATGCTCGGAGCCGATCTCGAAGACGTCCCAGAGCTGAAAGCCCTGTGCGACGCGGCGTACAAAGAGATCGAGCGGGAAGAGATCAACAAGCTTAAAGATCCCGAAAACGCTACCGAATTTGCTCTTTCATGCTTTGCCGAAGGAAAGAGCCCGTTCGAATGCGGGTACAGGATCAACGTATGGCTGCCGGAAGACGGATACGTCCCCGACGACGCCGATATCGAGGACGCCCTGAGAAAAGCTCTTTCCGAAAACGATCTCAAGACGGCCTACACGATAGCTCTTGAGCAGGAGGAGAATTATTCCGGCGATATAATCGGGACGGCGTTCCGCTTAGCGGAAGAAGTCGGATGCCGCGAATTTCTCGAACAGAACAAAAAGGACTGACGCCGCCGTTCAAACTTGCCGCAGAGATCCGTTTCTGCGGCTTTTTTAATGCAAAAACCGCGCCGCACCGCGTTTTACACCTGTTTTTCACCTGATTTTCGCCTGAATGGGGTCAAGTATTTTCAATTTAGGACAGATTTGGAAATCTCGGCGGTGTATAATAAAATCGGAAAAACGAAGGGAGGACAGTCCGGATATGAAAAAGACAATCTGCGCGGCAGTCATCACCGCGGCCGCGCTTTTCACTGCATCGTGTACTAATCCGCTGCCGTCTCCCGGCGGCGACACGGTCACGCAGTCAACGATAACTCAGTCCGCGCCGCAGCCGGCCACGGAGGCGGAAACAGGCGTACTTGACGATCCGTCGGACGATGAGCGCGCGGCGACGGGAGACTTTACTATCACCGGTCCTGACGGCGCCGGTATATCATACGCAAACGGCGTTTACACGATAAAGACCGCCGGAGAATACACGCTGTGCGGCAAACTCGACGGCAGGATCGACGTGGACTGCGCCGACGGCGAAGTCACGCTGACACTTAACGGCGCCTCGATCACCTCGTCGGACGGCGCCCCGATCAGATTCGTCTCGTGCGCCGACGCGACGGTAAAATCCGCCGACGAAACGTACAACACTGTGACTGACGGCCGCACCGGCGACGCTTCCCTGCTCGAAGGCACCGACGAAAACGACGACGCGGCGATCTACGCCGATTCGGATCTGAAGATCAGCGGCAAGGGCACGCTTATAGTCACCTCGTCATACGACAACGGAATAAAATCAAAAGACGATCTGAAAATAAAGAACGTGACGCTCAAGGTCACCGCGCCGGGCTGCGCGCTGAAAGGCAACGACGGCGTGACGGTTGAATCCGGCAGTCTGATACTGATATCGACAGACTCCGACGGCGTCAAGACCGCCAACTCCGGCACGTCTTCAAAGGGCAAACAGCAGGGCACGGTCACGATATCCGGCGGCACGGTCGACATCTACGCCGCAAAGGACGGCATCAGCGCGTCGTACGACGTCTGCATATCGCCCGAGCAGTCATGCACGGTGAATATTTTCACCGCATCGTACGCCGGACAGGAGAGCACGGCGGGCGAGCTCTATCTGCTGATCCGGAAGTCGTCATATTCAAGCATGAAGGATTATTACGCGTATTTCTATAACGAAGACGGCGGCGTCTGGCGCAAATTCGAATACGAGACGATGGTCTACAGCGGCAGGAGCGCGTCGTACTACGGTTTGAAGACGAGCGTTCCGAAGGACGCTTCAAGCGTATCGTTCTTCGTTGTGGATCAGGGCGCCGACCCGGCGTCGGTCATATCCGACCCGACGGGCGGCGAGACCGTTAACGTTAATATGAAAGGATATCTTTACGAATCCGTCTCGTCCGGCAGGATAACGGGCGACTGGGTACAGCTCGGCGGCGGAAATTCCGATAAAACGGCTTATTCTTCCAAAGGCATCAAGGCCGCGAACGCGATAACGATCGACGGCGGCGCCGTAACGGTACAGAGCAAGGACGACGGGATCCACGCCAACGCCGACAAGCTCGAATCCGGCGCGACCGGCGCCGGCGGCGTAACGGTGAACGGCGGCACGCTGACGCTGACCGCGGCGGACGACGGCATCCACGCCGACGGAACGCTCTGCATCAACGGCGGTACGGTAAACGTGCTCGACTCGCACGAAGGACTTGAAGCGAACGTCGTTGAGATAAACGGCGGCAGCACTTATGTTTACGGCGGGGACGACGGCGTAAACGCCTGCAAAGGATCGTCGAATCCGCTCGTGAATATAACAGGCGGATATCTTGAAGTAACGACGCCGTCCGGCGACACCGACGGCATAGACAGCAACGGCAGTATCACGATGTCGGGCGGCTTCGTGCTCGTCAAGGGCGGCTCGTCCTCCGGCAGCATGGCGGGTTCCATCGACGTCGACGGAAATATAACCGTGACCGGAGGCACTGTGATAGCGCTCGGCGGCATCTGCGAGGTGCCGGGGACCGGTTCGGTCAACGTTTACGGCTCGTCCTCGACTTTCGGCGCGGGAACGTATACGATCAAGAGCGGCGACGGTACTGAAATAGCCTCGTTCACGCTCGGCTCGCAGTATTCGTCGTGCTGGATCGCCTCGGAGAGTTTGCAGCTCGGCAAAAACTATGTGATCGAAAAGGACGGCTCCGAATTCGACAAATGGACGCAGTCGTCACAGCAGCAGGGCTATACCGGCAGGGGAGGCTTCGGAGGAGGCGGCTTCGGACCCGGCGGAGGACCCGGCAGAAGATAAAAAACAAGGCGCACGGTAAAGCTGTACCGTGCGTCCGTTTTTTATTCAAAAGGCCGTCTGATGTTCGCCGCGATCAGCTTTTCGTTGTATTCTCTGACGCGGTCCGGCAGATAATCCGCCGCCCGGTGACCGTCAAATCCTACGGACACGAGCACGCCCGAGCGGCGCACGATATCCTGTTTCTCCTCGTCGGCGAAGAAATCGACCATGTATCCGTGCACGCGGTAGTGGTGCGTCGGATCGTAGCTGACGTTCATCTCCCAGAATATATTATTCTCCGCCATGCGGCTGAAATAGTCGTACGGATCCTCGCCGCGCGACGCGATATGCGCGAAAAGATCCGTGTGAGCGACGCCGACGACCGGCGTATCGCACCGCTTCGCGTACGCGAAAAGGTCGCCGCCGGTTACGGATTCCTTCCAGTCGAGATTCTCTATCAGACAGAAATCATAAAACGATATATCCGCGCCGTCCGGCAGCGGGTGTATGACGTCGTTCAGCGTGCAAAGCTCTATCCCGCGCTTGACCTCGATCTTTCCGGCGTATTTTTCGCGCACCAGATTTATATGGTCGTAATACTTGCGAAGCATCCGCTCGTATGTCGAGGCGAAGCCCGCGGCGTACTGCGACAGAAAAACGTCGCAGCGGCCGTAGCCGACGCCGTAATTATTGTCCGTGATGCCGAGCACGTCGATGCCGCCGGCTATCGCCGCCTCGACTACGGTTTCCGGCGCGTCGCCGCCGCAGAATGAATAATACGTGTGTGAATGAAGATCCTGTATCATATGCCCCTCCGTTCACACCGATTATACACCGCCGCATCGTCTTTGTCAACCCCGAAAAGCAAAGTCGCCCCGCCCGCCGGCTCAGGTCGTATCAAAGGCGGGCGCGCCCGGCCCGGCGGCGCCGCGCGCCGCCGTGGTCACGGGCTCCGTTTCTTTGCCGCTTCAGCCGGCGCGGGGCTTTTCCGGCGGCTCTGTATATTATATGCGCGGCGCGTGCGGTCCGTCACGGACGTGAGGAAAAACCGGAGCGCGCGGCGAAAATGATCGCGCGGCGATTGACTTGACGGGATTTATATGGTATAATAGGACAAACGATCCCGAAAGGACGGAATTTTTATGAAAAAAACAGCCGCGCGGATCCTCTGCGCAGCCCTGACGGCGCTGTTCGTGCTTGGGGCGGTCTGCGCTCACGCCGCGGATCTGCCGTCAAAATACAGAAGCGACGCCGAAACGCCGGTGCTTAATCAGAAAAACAATCCGCTTTGCTGGGCGTACGCCGGCTCGGATCTGCTTAGCATCAGCGCGATCAAAAACGGCCGGGCGAAGGGCGGCGCCGCCGTGTTTTCCGCGCCGATGATCGCCCGCGCGCAGTACGACGGCGGCGAACACCGCCATTCAAGCGGCGGCGTGTGGTATAAATGCTACGGCGGGCTCGATTACGCGCTCATGGCGGGCATCTCGGGCAAAGGTTTGCTCCCCGAGAGCGATTATCCGACGATAGAATCGGCGGACGCGGCGCCGGTATCCGCGCTGTACGGGAATTACGCCTACGTCGACGGCTTCGTCGAATGCGATATGAGCGAGCTTCAGCGCAAGGATCGCACGGCGATGCTGAAAGAATGGATCGTAAAATACGGAGCCGTGGCAACGGACGCGTTCATCGGCGATTACAACAAGGTCACAGGTATTGCGGCGACGAAATATTACGACAACACGAAGGCCGCGCATCAGATCCTTCTCGTCGGCTGGGACGACACGAAATACACCGACACCGGCACAGGCGCGTTTCTTATGAAGAACACGTGGGGGCAGAACTGGGGCGACGGCGGCTACGCCTGGATCTCGTTCAACACCGAATTCGGCAGGACGGCTTACGCTGCGAGCGTCAGTATAGATCCCGATGCGCGGATACTGACTCACACGGAAGTCGATTTTCTGACCGGCAACCACACGGCGGACAAAACGCTTTACGGCGCCGTCAACGTTTTCACCGTAAAAGAAAAGCTGACGCTTCGCGCCGCCGGAATGTACACGTCGCAGAAAAACACCGAGTTTGAAGCGCGCGTTTTCATAAACCTGAAAGACGCGTCGAAGGCGGGGACCGCGACACCCGACGCGAAAGGAACGTTAAAGGCGACGTACGCCGGTTATTATTCGGTGACCCTCGACAGGCGGCTCAACGTCGCGCCGGGCGACACCGTGACCGTCCTGTATCTTGCGCACGCAAACGGGAATTATTACGTGTTCTCCGAGTATTCCGAACCCGATTACGGGCTCGCGGTCACCTCGTCTCAGCCGGGACAGAGCTACACATACGTCGGCGGCGAGCTTAAAACTCCGCGCGGAAACTATATCGGCACGGTGATAGGCGAGGCCGAGCACAAGGATCCGCCAGTTACCTCGCCCGTGACCGAAGCGGAGACGGAGCCGCCTCAGACCGAGCCGCCGACAGATGCTCAGACGGAAGAACCGACCGGGGCGGCGACGCAGGACGGCACGGATCCGGACACGGACGGCGCCGGCGATCAGACGACCTTTGCCGGGGGCACGGACGACGTTGTTATAATAACGTTCGGGCCGCCGGATGATCCGGAATCCGATGACCCGGAGACCGGGGACGCACAGTCAGGGCTTCAGAACATCAAAAACGCGGCTCTGAAGCTGCTCAGGATCGCGGGCATCATCGTCCTCGTCATAATCGCGGTGATCGTGCTCATCGTGATCATCGCCGTCATCTCGTCAAAGAAAAAGAAAAAGCGATAATATACCGAAAAAACTCACCTCCCGTTCGGCGCGGTTTGATAAGGAAGTAATTCTAAATATGCTATACCGCGCCGAAGCTAAATTCGCCTAACGGCGAGCTAAATTATGCTCCGCATAGCTAAATTTGCTATCGCAAGCTAAATTCGGCTTTGCCGAGCTGAAAGAGGCGAATTTAATTTAGCTGAAAATCTTTG